>CAYMRB010000005.1:0-21324 GCA_964392615.1 uncultured Planctomycetia bacterium
GACCACTCCCCGCAGAGCCATCCTCCGATGGCCATTCCGACGCCGAGCGTCACGAAGGCGATGAAGCCCTGCGCGCTCGAGCGGACGTCCTCGGGAGCACGCTGGTCGACGTAGAGCTGGCCGGTGAAGAAGAAGAAGTCGTAGCAGATGCCGTGGAAGATCACGCCCAGGAAGAGCAGCGTGTGGAGATCCGGTCCGGCGACCGCGAAGAGCACGTAGCGCAGCACCCAGAATCCCATGCCGATCAGGAGCATGTATTTGACGCCGAGCTTGCGGAAGAAGAACGGCACCAGCAGGAGGAAGAAGATCTCGGACACCTGCCCGAGCGTCATCACGCCCTCGGTATTGCCGACACCCATCTCGCCCAGGAAGCCGTTGGTCAGCTGGAAGTAGAAGGACAGCGGGATGCAGATCAGCAGGGAGCAGCCGATGAAGATCGCGAAGGACGGGTCCTTCATCAGCTTCAGCGCTTTCAGCCCCAGCACCTCGCCGACCGTAACTACCTTGCCCTTCAAGCGGGGCGGGATGTGTGGCAGCGTGAACGAGTAGAGGCCGAGCAGCACCGATGCGGCCACGCCGAGGTAGTAGGGCCAGACCGTGTCACCGAGACCGGTCCAAGTCTCGGGAGCGGCGGCGCCGCCGAGGAACTCGGGCCACGCCATCTTGAGCGAGCCCTCGAAGAGGAAGCTGCTGCCGACGACGAGTCCGGAAGCGATCCAGCCGATCGTGCCGAGGGTTCGGATCGGCGGCGCGTCGCGCTGCGGGTTGCTCGAGGCCTGGAACAGCACCGAGTTGGCCAGGGCCAAGGTCGGCATGTAGCAGATCAGGTGAAGGAGTAGGAGCGGGAAAAAGCCGCCCCAAGTCGTCGCCGCCGCCGCGAAGTACAGGAACGCTCCTCCCAAGAGGTGCAGCACGCCGAGCACGATCTGCGTCGGGAAGAAGCGGTCGGCGATCATGCCGACCAGGAACGGCGAGATCATCGCGGCGATGCCGGACGACGCGTAGGCGTAGCCGATCCTCGCCGACGTGACGCCTTCGACGTGACCGAGGAATTTCCACATCGGCACGCACCAGACGCCCCAGATGAAGAACTGGAGGAACATCATGATACAGAGCCGCCACTTGGCGGAGGTCTTGCCGGCGTCGCTCATGGCGTCGTGCTTCTCGAAGGGTTGGGGGGAGTGGTAGGCGGGAACGTCACCGCTCTGCTGCGAGGCGTCCTATCCTATGCGAAGCGGCGCTTCCCGGTCGACCCCGATCTTCGCTGCAAGCCCCGGCCCGCTACGGGGCTGACAGCGGCACCTCGGTCGACGATAATGCCTCGTTTTGCCCCCCTTCCGGAGCTCGTCGACCCATGCCCCTCGTCCTCGATTACGACGCGACGACCGACCTCTACCGCCGCTGTGCCGACAAGAAGATCGTCATGGCGCGGATCGGCTACAGCGATCAGAACCAGATCCAGGGTATCGTGCGCGGCGCGGCGCGCTTCGCGGCAGAGCACGGTATCGACGTCTTGCCGATCGGTATCTTCTCGACGATCGGTCACTACATCTTTCAACAGCTGCCGCGTTATCTGAGCGCCGATCACGTGCTGCCGTCCAAGGGCGGCGACTCGATCGAGTATCGCCGTCGCGTCTTCCGCAATGCGCGCCTCGCGACGAGCTTCATGGAGATTTTGACCGAAGAGGGCGACCCGGACTTCGGGCGGGTCTTCATCTCGCACCACTACGATCACGGGCACCATACGCTTCCGGGCGGCACGGTGTCGGTCAACGAGCTGCTGCGCGAGCCGGAGTTCATCGACCTTTTCTCGAGTGTCATGTTCGACGACACGCACTCGCCGTTCGAGGACAACGTCGCGAACTCGACCGCGTATCGCGAGTTCCTCGAGAAGAACGGCCGCAAGAAGGTCCTCGAGGGCTGTCTCGAGGAGGTCGCGGCCGGCGGCGAGGGACTGGCGGAGTCCGGAGTGACCGATCCGGGCCAGATCGAGGCATTCCTCGAGCGCACGGGCTTCGAGCTCGTCGTGCCGAACATCGGCACCGAGTCGATCCACGCGCGCCAGGTCGGTGTGCAGTGGGGGGTGCTCGAGGAGATCGACCGACGCGGCGTCGGCAACCGTCTGATCGTTCACGGCTTCAGCTCGGTTCGCAAGCTGGCCGTCGAGGAGCAGCGCCGGCTCGGCAAGCTCGGAGTGGTCGGCATGAACGCGTGGAGCTACATCCCGCAGGCCATCGGCCCGCAGCTGCTCGAGCGCGCCGCGAAGATCCTCGAGTGCCGCGACGACGACAAGGGCTACCCCGAGTTCGACGCCGACGGCAATCCGGTCTACCTGCCGCAGGTCGACGCGAACGTCTTCTTCGGCCCGATCCTCGATCAGGTTCGCGACCTCGAGGTGCGGCTCATCGCCGACAGCGTGTACGAGATCCTCGACAACCTCGGATACGCGGCGTTCGCCGACTGATTCAGAGTTCCCGCAGCCTGCGGCGTCACTCCGCGTTGCCGCCGCAGGTTGCTCGCCGCCGTGTTCGTGAGTCGCGCGATCAGAACGGCCGCATACCCTGGTCGATCTGCAGCGTCTGGGAGGCCAGCTCGGCGATCGGTGCGGGCGCGTATTCCGGGGACTGGCGGCACTCGGCGAAGACGCCCTCGGCGTAGGACGAGAACGCCGTCAGGAAGTGGAGGTCCGCGTCGTGGAACGGGCGCGCGCCGTCGTCGCGGCCGACGATGACGAGGCCGAGGCGGGCGCGACCCTGGAATATCGGAACTCCGGCGGCCGGAATCCCCGCGCCGAGCGTCCGCGCGGCGTCGCTCTCGAACAGCGCCTCGCTGACGGCTGCCGCGATCGTCTCGCGGTCGGTCGGGCGATCGGACGCGCGGGCGAAGATCACGTCGGCCCGCTGCGCGTCGTCGTGCCAGAGGGCCGCCGTGACGCGATCGGCTCCCAGCGTGCGCTGCACGTGCTCCAGGGCACGGCGCAGGCGAGTCGGGGCAGGGGAGGCCCGTGTCAGCGAGCGCGCGACGTCGAGGAGCTCGATCTTCGCTTCGGCCTCGAGCGTCTCGAAGAGGTCCCGCGCGATCGTCCGCTCCCGCTCCTGGCGGTGGACCGTCAGGTGGACGCGTCCGAACGTGACGATATCGCCCTCGTTGAGCACGGATCGCCGCACGCGCTCCGAGTTGACGAATGTGCCGTTGTGGCTGTGCAGGTCCTCGACCCACAGCTCGCCGTCCTCGAGCGTCAGCGTCGCGTGGTGCCGCGACACGCCCGCATCGAGCACGCGCACGTCGGAAGTCGGGTCTCTACCGACCGAGATCAGCCTGCTGTAATGCAGCCCGAGCGCGTGCTCCCGACCGTCCAAACCCTTCAACGACCACTCCACAACGCGTGATCTGGCAACCTTCGACGAGATCATTCACCGTACCCTCATGTTCGGTGGGACACAAACCGAACACTATCCGAAACCCGTGCCCTGGACAAGCATTATCGGGGCTCGGGTAACCCGCCTATCAACCACTGAGACGCGATGATACAGGCGCGCGATCGGCACGGCGACATCGAGTTCGGGGCGCGTCGTGCTAGACGACGTGGAGCTCGACCTCGAGGCGCTCGGCGAGCGCCATGAGCACGCGGTGCAGCTGCACGTCTTCCTGGCGCGTGGCGCGTGTGAACGCGAAGCCCGCGCGGCTACGATCTCCATCGCGCGTTCGACAGAGCCCGGCGATGAACCACAGATCGTATTCCGGACCGTGTCGGGCGATGTGACGCTCGACGCGGCGTGTCGCCTTCGCGGCGGGGAGGTGTGCGTACGCCGAGTACGCGGAGTACCAGATGGCCGGCGCACCGTGCCACGCGTCCGGCACGCTTTCGAGGTCGACGAGGCGGAGGACCTCCTCCCACTCGCCGCCCACGAACGCTCCTTCGACCGCATCGACCCAATCGCCGGCCGCGCGGAACGACATGGCGCGCGACAAGGGCGTGTCGGGATCGCCCCGGCCGCTCTCGCCCTCCGGGCGATACAGGTCGTGGTGGAACTCGTCCGCGGAACAGTCGGCCTTCGACAGATGACGTTCCTCGAGCAGCGCGAGGAGCCGTCCGACGACCTCGGCATTCCACAGCGCGAATGCCGGCAAGCGGACGTCCGACGGGTCGGCGTCGCGTGCGCGCCGGAGGCCCTCGAGCGCCGCGGTCATCTGGTTGTCCGGACCCATCCGCGCCAGGTCCGTCTCGAGCCCGGCGTCGTCTCCGGTATCGAATCGCACCAGCGCGCGGTGGACGCGGCCGTCGCCCGCGCCGTCGCTGCCGCCTCCATCGTCGGCGAGCAACGCATCGAGCAGCTCGAGTGCGCGTTCGCTGTCGCCGCCCTCGTGCAGTGCGCGCGCGAACGGAAAGACGACGGCGCGGTCGCTCGGGCTCGCCGCGGCGAGCGGCTCGAGCAGCTCGATCGCACGGTCGACCTCGCCGCGCTGCCAGGCGCGGTAGCCGGTCGCGAGGGCTTTTCGTGAGCGACCCATGGGTGCAGCGTTCTCGGAATTAGCCGTCGGTCGTGCCGAACGGGTGGGCGGAGCGGGAGGAATCGTACTTCTCCGTGGTCGAGTTCGCAGGGAGCATTCGCCGTCACTTCCTCCGTCGGATCCGGCCCCGAGTTCGCTGAAGAGGCCGCAGAGCCGCTGCTGGCGGGGTTTCCCGTGCCGGCGCGGATTCCCGTGCCGCGGCGCTGGGCCTTCGGCGCTCACGGATTGGCATGGAAAGCTTTACTTCAGCGGGTGATTTGAACGAGAATCCTGTTAGGGAACCCCCGAAAGACTACTGCACTTCAGAGGAGATGGCGCCCATGGCCCGCAATGCCGCAGTGGATTTCACGCCGTCGTTCGTCTTTCGGATCGAGGATCTGCAAGGACTCTTGGCGCCGCGCCATGGTCCGTGCGTATCGATCTACTTTCCGTCACACCGTCGCAAGACGGAGGCGCGATCGGACAGCATTCTGTACCGCAACCTGTGTCGCGAGGTCGAGAAGATCTTGCAGCAGGATGCCGAGCCGACGGTGGCTCGCGGGATCGTCGCGAACCTCCGCGGCGTCGACGACCCGGAGTTCTGGGAGCGCGGCAGCGACGGGGTGGCGGTGCTCGCAGCGGACGGTTTCTTACGCTGCTTCCGCTTGCCGGTGACATTCCCGCAGCTCGAGGTCGTCGGTGGCACGTTCCACACGAAGCCGTTGATTCGATACCTGCAGAGCGGCACGTCGTACTTCGTGCTCGGAGTCGGTCTGAGCCATGTGTCGCTGTGGGACGGATGGGGCTCGAACCTTCTCGAGGTGCCGCTGAACGGCATCCCGCGTCGGGTAGAGGACGTCGTCGAGGTCGACAGGGAGGTGACGCGCGCTCGCGGCGCCGATCGTACCCCGCACGCCCAGGAGAACGGCGAGTCGACAGCCGACGTGGAGAAGTTCTTCCGCGAGGTCGGCAGGGGGCTGGCGCGTCACTTGGTCAAGGACGCTCGCAAGCCGCTGATCCTGGCGGCCGCGGCGCAGCACCAGCACGTGTTCCGCAAGGTGGCGCAGCTGCCCGGCATGCTCGATGATGGTCTGCACGTCGACGCGCGCGCCTTGTCGCGGGATGCGATCGTCGAACAGGCCAGCGAGGTGCTGAGGTCCGAGGTGACCCGGCGCGTCGAAAAGGCCCGCGAGGACTTCCACCACGCGCGTTCGAAAGAGCTCGGCAGCGACCGTCTCGACGAGGTCGCTCGGGCTGTCGCCCAAGGACGCGTGCGCCAATTGTGCGTCCAAAGCGGCCGGCGCTTCTGGGGTCTGCTCGACCGGGTCAGCGGCGAGATCCTGCCGGGCGAGTCGCACAAGAACGCGTACGACGTCGATCTCTACGATGAGCTCGCCGAGCTGGTGATGGGCAAGGGCGGCGAGGTGCTCATCTTGACAGGCGAGCAGATGCCGTCGAAGTCCGGAGTCGCGGCCGTCTACCGCTACTGACGGCGATCGCGAGTTCCGAGTAGCCCGTTGAAGAAGCCCGGTCAGGGCCTCATCAGCGGGCCGCTCGTCTTGATCGCCCCGGCGGGCTGTTCGTTCGAGGTCAGCGCGGCCTGCCGCGCCCCCGACCCCGACCCCGACCCCGACCACGGCGCGCGCCGCCGTCCGGGTGCCGTCGCGGGCCGCGCGGCAAGGGCTCGAGTGTGACCGAGTCCGGAATGCGGATCGCGAAGAGCGTGCGTCCCAGCGGCTCGCCTGCGGCACTGTCGCCGCCTGTGCGCGAGCTGTCGATCTGCAGCCGTCCCCGGTGAAACGAAACGTACCGCTGCGCCGTGCGGAGCGAGATCGGACCGGAGCGCTTGCCGGCACGCGCGGCGTCGTCGCGCTCGGCCGCATCCTGCTCGTGCGCTTCGTGCTCGCCGCCCGGATCGCGCCCGTCGTCGTCGTTGGTGGTGGTGGTGGGCGCGTCGGCGTCGCCGGCAGCGGTCGCGTCTGTGCTCGCCGCTTCCGGCTCGTCGTCGTGGGGAGTGTCGTCGTGGAAGAGTTCGCGACGATCGCTGCCGGAGAGGAAGCGGCCGACGACATCGAAGACGAACTCGATCTGGTCGCGTACCTTCTTCGCGCGTCGAAGCGACACGAGTATGGACGGTCGTGAGCCGTCGGCGGCCGCCACGGCGTTGCCGATCGCGCAGTCGATCACGGCGTCGAGCGCCGCGCCGAGCTTGGTCCGATCGGCTTCGAGCATCGACCGTTCCGGCAGCCCCTTGAGGTCGAACGTCACACCGCTCTGCGCCGCGCGATCGCCGGCCGACTCCAGGCAGCGATCGAGCAGCCGGCGTGCGTCGAAGCGCTGCGGGCGCAGCGGGCTCTTCTTGCGGACCTGTCGCAGGCGTTCGCGCTCCTCGAACTGCTCGAGTCGGCCGCTGGAGAACCGCCGCGACGACTCGCTCGCGCACAGCAGGTATCGCTCGGAGATGCGCCGCGTACAGCGCCAGAGAAACGCGAGGTCCTCGCGCTGGGGCTCGATGCCGCCGTGCGCCGGTCCGAAGGCGAAGGCGACCTCGGAGCCCGGTGATTCATCCAGGATCGCGACGAAGAGGCTCTTCGTCAGCACGTCCTTCCAGCCGGGTGGGGTGTCGGACGTCGTGCGCAATGCGCCGATCAGCGTCGAGACCTCGGCAAGGGCATTCTCGACGCGCTCGGAGGGATCCACGCCACCGGCGCCGAAGCGCGTCGCATCGAGCTCGAGCGCGGGCCGCGCGCCACGGAGGTCGACCTTCTGCGATGTCGGCAATCCGGACTGGCCGAGAAGCCGCAACGCTCCGATCTCGCCGCCGAGCTCCTCCGGCGGCCGGCCGAACGCCACGACGAATTCGACGCCCAGCGCCTCGTGAAGGCCGCGTACGCACCGCTGGAGCCAACCCCAAACGCCGCCTCGTCGCGTCGGCAGCGGCGCGTCCGCGGGCAGCAGCCGGTTGAGAACGCCCTCCTCCCAGCCCAACCGGGACAGCGCGAGTCGCCCTGCGGCAAGGCGTCCGAGGAACTCCGCGAATCGCGGCAGGCCGTCCGTCAGCGCGTTGTCGACTCTCGGGATCCGTTCCACCTCCTCGAGGAGCTGCTTGCGGACGCTCTCGTCGTGCGGGCGGATCGGGGCGACGACCGGAGCGCCGGCCGCCTCGAGGCTGCGGATCTCGCCCTGGGTGAGCTTGCCGAGCTTGCCGATCCGCTTGACGATCTTCGGGCGGTCTTCCTCCGATCGCACGCGTCCTCCTGCGATGACCGCCGCCAACGGCACGCCGCGAACGACGATCCGGCACGCGAAGTCCCAGAGTCCGAGCGGGGCGCGAGCCGCGAACAACCCCTCGCCGTCCGGCTCGTTTCGCGCATCGAGCACTCGAGCCGCGAGTCGTGCCTCGTGCCGGCGGAACTCGTCGTCCGCGCCATCGAACGCGGGCTTGCCGTTTACCTTGCCGTAGCGCAGGAAGTGCGTGACCGGACAGCTCCGCGGCGCATCCGGCTGTCCCGACGGATCGATTCGTCGGGGCTTCTTCGCATCCTGGCCGGGCTCGAAAACCGTCACGAGGCAGCCGAGCTTCGAGATGATTCCTTGCGCGAGCAAACCGGCGACGTCGTCCACGGCCAGCAAGTCGCTGAGGCGCGAAGGTCGGTAGGGCCAAGGCGAGGCGATCGCATCGCGGTCGTCCACGGCCTGCTCCTGTGTCGTTACGTCGTTTTCGCTCATGATGTCACATCGGCCGGCACGATTCGTGTTGCCGACTCCGTCGGGCGCTAGTCGTGCACGGCGAGGTAGATGACGAAGGCCAGGATTCCGAGCAGCAAGGCGAGGATAACGCTCAGCAGCACGATGACGGGTCGAAACCCGCCGTTGCGAGGCGACCGCCTCTCGCCGCTTTCGAACTCGATCCAGTTTGCCAGGGCCGTCTTCATCTTCGCCGCCGACGAGTATCTGCGGTGAGGATCGGTCTCCATCGACTTCGCGATGATCCGCGCCAAGCTCGGCGGGAAGTCGGATCTCAGCAGTTCGACCGGCGCGTGGTTGCCCGACAGGACCTTGTCGCGGATTTCCTGCATCGTCGAGCCCTCGACGTGGCACGAGCCGGTCGCGAGTCGATAGAGCAGCGACCCGAGGGCGTAGAGATCGGTACGCGCGTCGACCTCCTTGAACTCGTACTGCTCCGGCGCCATGGCGAGCGGCGTACCGACGAGGATGCCGGTCCCGGTCAGCTTCGAATCGGTATCGAACGAGCGCGTCAGGCCGAAATCCATCAGCACGATACGGCCGCCCTCTTCGCGCATGACGTTCTCCGGCTTGATGTCCCGGTGGACGAAGCCGGCGCCGTGAACGGCGTCGAGCGCCTCGCACAGGTCGAGCCCGGCCGACGCGACCTCACGCGCTGACAGGCACGTTTCTTCGTCGAGAACTTCACGAAGCGTGTGCCCGTCGATGTATTCCATCGACAAGCCGAGAAGCTCGTCCTCCTCGATTACGTGGTAGATCCGCACGATGCTCGGGTGGTTCAAGCGAGCGAGCGCGCGGGCCTCGCGGAGGAAACGGGCGACAGCTTCCGGACGCAGCCCCAGCCGTCGTCGTAGCAGCTTGACCGCGACGATGCGCTCCGAGCGGACATCGCGCGCCTTGTAGATGCGAGCGAAGCCTCCGGAGCCGATCTCGTCGATGATCTCGTACCCCGAGATGTGCGGAAACTCGCCGGACGGCATCTGCGTCGACGCATCGGCGTCTCCTGCAGGCTCGAGCCGGTTGCGAAAGACCGCGGAGTCCTCCGCGGCCTCGGCAGCGGAATGCTCGAACGCCGCGCGGATCCTGTCGATGTCCGCCAGGAATCGAGCCGTGGGGTCTTTCCCGCCGCGTGCCGATTCGATCTCGTTCCAGTCGACGTCCTTCGCTTCGACGAAGAGGTCGAAGAGCTCGCGGTCCTTCGCGGGGTCGTCGTGGGCCACCATCCGCCTACTGAACGCCCTTCATCTTCTGCGCCATGTTCTCGAGCCCGCGACAGAGAACCTTGCGGGCAGCGTCGGGACCGCGGCCGAGCGCTTCGGCGAGCTCTTTGGGCGCGTATCCCATCTCCACGTGCAAGACGACGGCCGTGCGCTGGTCCTCGTTGAGCGACTCGAGCGCTTCTCGATACCGGTTGTAGGTCTCCGTGCCGACGGCCTGTTCCACGGGGCCGGTTTCGTCGCCGGGGATCAGGGCTTCGTCCTCCATCGGGCTTTCGCGACGCTTGCGGCGGGCGAGATCCCGAATGCGGTTGACGATGATCTTGCCGAGGTACTGCATGAACGCGCCCTCGCGATGGGGCACGAACGTGTCCAGCTTCCCCAGCGATCGGAAGACGGCTTCGGCGACGACCTCCTGGGTATCGGCCATGCGTCGCATCGACAGCGGGATGCGACCGTGGGCGAAACGTTCCAGCTTCGGCAGCACGCGGCGGTAGAGCTCCTCCTTGGCCGCGCCATCGCCCTGCTTGGCCTTGTCGACCAGGACCATGGTGCGCGAAAAGTCCATCGCCGTCCTCGAACCGAAGCTTCGAACACACTCACCGAGGAAGCTACTCTACGGGACGCGCGGGGGAAAGACCAGTCCCCCCGGACGCGGCCATGGACGGCTCCCCGGTCGGCGCGCTACTCTGATATGTCGAAATCGATTCCAGAGGAGCAACCGACGTGTCGACCGACCATCCTGTCGGCGCCACTCTTCGTGGCGGGTATCGCGTGATCGACGTCCTGCGAGGTGGCATGGGCGTCGTCTACATCTGTCACCAGGAGGCGACGGACCAGCTCTACGCGGTCAAGACCGTGCGCTTCGACGGCGCGCCGGACGATGTCCAGGGACGGCTGACGCGCTTCGGCAGCGAGGTCAATCACTGGATCCGCATCTCGCGGGAGAGCACGTGCGACAAGATCGTCACCGCGCTGGCGTTCGATGCGGACGAGCGTTTGCTGATCCTCGAGTTCATCGACGGTCTTCCGCTGAGCAGTCTCGTGCGGCCGGGGCAGGTTCTTCATCCGCGCCACTTCATCGACTGGGCTCGCGATATCGCGACGGCGATGCACGAGCTGCACTCGCGGTTTCGGCTGATCCATCGCGATCTGAAGCCCGCCAACGTGCTCGTCGAGCGCAAGGATCTCACCGCGAAGGTGACCGACCTCGGCATCGGCAAAGTCCTGGAGGGCGCGGACAAGACCCACACGCTGATCGGGACGCCGAAGTTCATGGCGCCCGAGTGCTTCACGGGGCGCGCGAGCTTCCGCTCCGATGTCTACTCGTACGGCGCGACGCTGTTCTGGATGTTGACCCTCGAGCACGCGGTGGCCCTCGAGGGGACTCTGGAGGAGGTGCCGGGCTCCGTACCGCCGCGCATGAGATCGTTGATCGAACAGTGTCTGCAGCGCGACCCGGAGAAACGGCCCGAGTCATTCGACGAGGTGCTTCGCGCCCTGAGCGAGGTCGAGGATCTCGCGGCGTTTTCGTTCGACGCCGACGCGTATCGGTTCTGCGAGACGCACGGCTTTCATTCCCCGCTGCCGACCGAGGGCGACGAGGAGGGCGAGGCCTCCTGTCTGTTCTGCGTGCGGCAAGCGGAACTCGACCGACAGATCACGTCGACGGTTCACGGCTCGCAGGTCGAAGCGGAATCCAGCGCGACGGGGACGGTCGAGCGCTCCGATGCCGAACCGCGCAGGCCCGCGGCGACGGGTACCGCGTTCATGAAGGACGCGCTCCTGAAGGGGCCGCGGGTCGAGGCTCCACCGGAGAAGCCTCCTCGCAAGTCGCCGCGTCGGGCGTTTCTTCTCGGCGGCGCTGCCGTTGCCACGGTGGCCGCCGGGTGGTATCTGGCGAGCCTCTGGGGTGGCGGAAACGACGTGGACCCGAACGGCGAGGGGAATGGGAAGTCGAACGGAGTCGGGGGCGGCAACGGCAACGGCAACGGGACGACGAACGGTGGCGGTCACGCGGCGACCGACGGCACGTGTGCTCACCCAGGGTGTGACGCGTCGGTTGCGTCGAGCGCCAGGTTCGAGACGTTCCGCGCGTCGAGTCCGAGCGCGGACGATTGGAAGTCGACGCATTGCCCGACGCACAGCCCGTTCGTGTGCCCGCAGTGCACGCGTCGTCACACCGAGGCCGAGACGGTCCGCTGGGACGAGCGCTGCGCTTCGTGCGGGCACGACGGGCTGCCGAGGGAGGGCGGCGAGTAGCGGCGAAGCTCGAGCTCAGCTCAGCTCGACAGGAAGTCGAGCTGCTCGGACTCCGGCACGACCTTGCGCGTCAGCTCGTAGCGCAACTCCTCGCCGACTTTCATGCGGACCTCGCCGACGCCGGGGGCGAACGTGTAGAAACGGTCGCGCCCGCCGCCGCTGCTGGACACCTTGACGGTGATGCAGTGGGTGTAGATCTGACCGCCGGCGACGCAGGTCTCGCCCGTCGCGACGACGCGCGCCTCGTACTTCGTCGCGCGCACGCGGTACCGCCACACCGGTCGATCGGTCGGTGTGCGTAGCTTGATCGGCAGCTCGACCGGAGCCTCGAGCTCGGCGTCGTACCTCTTGAGCACGCTGTCGGCGTCATCCCACGTCTCGACGCGCTCGTTCGGCCCCATCTTCGTCACGACGCGAAAACGCCCCTGCTGGAGCTGGTCGGTCACGCCGACCTCGCGCGTCGCGCCGGCCGGCGATCGGTAGGTCCAGCGATTCCCTGCCGCGAGGGGGACGTAGTCGGAGAAGTACGCCACCAGCCGGCTGAAGACCTCCTTCTCCGCGTCGGAGCGCGGGCCGAAGCCCTGACGCGACGCCGCGACGATGTGATCGAACGCCTGTCGGTACGCCTTCTCGTCGTCGTTGTCGTCACCGACTCGATAGAGCAAGAAGCCGAGCCGTCGGCGCGATTCGTGATCCGCCGGATCGATCACGGTCAATCGTTCCAGAATGTCGATGAGTTGGCGAGGCGCCGCATCGCGATCCGCACTGCGCGTCGCGAAGAGCTCGCGGTAGCACTCGCGCAGGCCCTTGACGACCTCGCGATCGCGCTTCGGCGCTGCCTCGAGGTACTCGCGGCTGCGTTCGAGCTGCGAGTCTTCGAGGTAGCACAGCCCGGCGATGCGCAAGTCGACGCCGCTGAGCAGCGTCTTGTCGTTCACCTTGTCGAAACGCGTGCAGCCGTTCTTGTAGTCGCGCTTGAAGTAGTAGCACTTGCCCTGGAGCACCCAGTCCTTTTGGGTCGGGCGCCGGCCGAGTGTGGCTACCGATGAGATCGCATCGATGGCGCGTTGGTGGTCACCGAGCTTGAAGTAGCACTGGGCGACGGCGCGGGACATCTCGGCCTGGCGAGCGGTCCAGCCCTTCGTCTCGGAGAGTTCGAGCGCCTGCAGATACAGCGGCAGCGCCTCGCTGGGCTTCTCGGCCAAGCCCTCGGCCTTGCTGACGGACGCGACGTACTCCGTGATCGACGGATCGCGGACTTCCTTCTCCAGCTGGGCGATTTCGTCGCCGAGCAGTGCCTTGCGATCGCCCAGCGCGGCCTTGGCGAGGTCGAACGTCTTCTGCGCCTGCTCGAGGTCGCCGTCGACCAGCGCCTTCTGGATCTTCATCGCTACGGTCTGCCAGTGTTCGCTGGCTTCAACGCGTCCGAGTCCGGAACGGCCGCGCTTCAGGAGCTCGTCGGGATTCTTGAGGAAGTGCTGGTCGTCGAGCTTGAGCAGGTCGAGGGCGATGCCGAATTTCTCGCGTGCGAGCTCGGTCTCGTCGATCTCGAGGAGGCTCTCTCCGGTTTCGAGAAGCGCTTCGACGTAACCCTGTTGGGCGATGCGTCGAACTCGGCCGTAGCGCTCGTCGTCGCGTTGAGTGACATCGACGGCATCGAGCAGATCGATCGCTTTGCGATACGCGTCGAGATATCCGGATCGCTCGCGCAGCGCTTCATCGGCGAGAACGACGTTGCGCGCCAGCAGCTCCGCGTCGGCGTCCCAGCTATTGTAGGTCTCGAGCCACTCGCTGATGCGCGCGATCAGCGTCTCGCCCCATTCGCTGCGATCGTGTCGGCCGTGGCGCCGGTATCGATCGACGTACTCGACCAGCTTCTGCGCGTTCTTCGCGAGATCGGGATCGTTCTCGAACGCCGTGTCGATCGCGCCAGGGTTGGAGTACTCGCGCAGGAAGCTGAACGCATCACGGTAAGCGACGTGGAAGTCGTGGTTCGCAGAGCTGTCCTGAAACAGGGCCTGAAGCATCAGCTTCGCGGCATCCTGGGTGAGCTCGCCACGGCCGAGATCCTCTTGCAGGACGCGGCCGAGGAAGAACAGTGCGCGCTTGTCCTCGGGATCCACGCTCCGGCACTTCCGCAGGAGATCGCCGGCTCGTTGGAAGGCCTGCCGGTTGTTTTCGAGTACTGCCTTGTGGAAGAAGCACTCGCCCTTCCCTAGCAGCGCTTCGAAGTCGTCCTCGCCGAAGCGGGCCTGCATGAGCCCGAACGCGTTCTGGGCGCTCTGCAGGTGCTTTCGTGCGACTTCCCGCAGCTTACGAATCGAGCCAGCGTTCTCGGGCGAATCGTCGAGGAAGACCGGCTCGGCTCGGCGAGCGAGCGCCAACGCGGTACGGCCTGCGTAGAGGTGGTGTTCGCGAGCGCCCCCCTCGTCGATCAGGAGATCCGGGTTGACCTGGCCGAACGCACGGGCCGCCCCGTCGTACTGACCGAGCCGGTAGAGGCACAGCCCTTCGCGCAGTCGCGATTGATAGTACGACGCATCGTCGTCGCCGCTGTGTGCTGCGGCAAACGTGCGGTACTCGGCGAGCGCGTCGACGAAATTCCCCTGAGCGTAGTGCGTGTTCGCCGCGGTGAGGCCGGGGTCGACCTTCTCCGGTGTACAGCTCAGCGCTGTCATCCCGAGGACAAGCCCCACGGCTACAGCGCGCCTGAGGCTCCTGCTGGTGTCGGCCATTTCAGGCGTTTCCTTGCTCATGTGCGCCCAAATCAGGGCGGCCTTCGAACGATCCGGACCGTTCAGTCGGCCCAGAGATCGTACGTCTTCGGGAAGTTGATTCGAGTCGTGAAGGTGTCACCGGCGCTCGTCGCCGAGCGCATCGTGACGCGCAAAGAAATCGATGCCTCGCGCAGCTCGATCTCGTCGAGGTCCCGATCATCGTCGACGACCCGGAACAGGAGAGCCCCCTGCACCGACCGACTCTTCGGAGCGACGTTGCGGTCGTCGAGGACCTTGCGCGAGTAGTCGTCTTCCATCGCCACGTTCGCGTCCCAGACGTCGCTGAGCGCGATGAAGCCGGGGAAGATGAAGAGCGGCCACCAGGGCAGGCTCGACCAGCCGGAGAAGGACAGCTCATCGAGCGCTTCCTTCAACGGCACCGGTGCGAACTCGGTGCCGTCGGCGAGCGTGAATCGGGCTTGCGACACGCGGATCTCGAAGTTGGCATCCTCGCTAGTGTTCTCGAGAAACACCTCGACCGGCAGCATGTTGTAGTCCGCGGGGTTGAACCCGAAGTGCTTCTCGAGGTACTCGGCGCCCTCCGGCATGCGGGCCGCGAACACGAGTCCGTAGTCGTTGTAGTTGTCCTGCTCGAGTATCGAGCTCGCTGTCCGCGAGATGAACGGCTTTGCCTCGTAGGAAGCGCATCCCGTCGCAGCGGTCGCCACGATGATCAGGCAGAGTAGACGGCGTGGAATCACCCCTGGACTCCTTTCGGTTCGCGACCTGTAAACGAATAGTACGGGCCCGAATCTACAGGATGGTTCCTACACTGTCCAACGATCGACAGAGCGCCATCGGACGATCAATCGACATGGGCTGACCGCGGCGCGCGCTCAGCGCTGACCGATCGGCGAACGCGCCTCGCTCAACGCTGGTAGATCGGAAGATATCGGAACTCGACGCCCAGGCCGAGAATCGCCATCGCGGTCGCGTAGACCGGTCCGGCTTGCTCTTCGTGCGTGGCTCCAGGAGGTGACGGCCAGCTGCCGTCCGACGCCTGCTTCTCGAGCAGGAGCTTCTCGGCCGATGCTTGCCACTCCTTCCAGTAGGTGCCGCCGAGTTGGTACATGCCCTGCGCGGCGTAGTACGCGCCGTAGTAGAAGAACGGTCCCTTCCACTGCAGCGGGTGACGCAGGAGCCAATCTCCGCCTCGTCGGGCCTCCCGGCTGTCGTGTTCGCCGCAGATCTCGAGGGCGAGGATACCTGTTCCCGTGCGCCCGATGTTCGGATCGCCGCCGGGTTGGTAGGAGAAGCCGCCCGAGGGGTGGGCGCAGCGAGTGATGTAGAGGACGGCTTGGCGGATGTTCTTGTCGGGTACCTGCAAGGCGACGTCCCGCGCGGCACGGAGCGCGAGCAGCTGCCAACCGCTGACGGAGATATCGGACACCTCGGACGACGGCGTATAGCGCCAGCCACCGAGGTTCCAGCGATCCTTCGGCACGTTCTGCGCGCGCAGTATCAGATTGATCGCCGTGCGGTGGACGCGGTGGATGTTCTCGACGCCGGGGGTCTCCGGGTCGATCGTGCCGACGACCTCGCCCAGCATCAGGCTCGCGATGCCGTGGCTGTACATCTCGCCGTGCGACGTGTCGCGAATGATCATTCCGCCGCGCCCCTGGCGCAGCACCCACGCCACAGCCCGCTCGATGTTCTCGCCGTACGGCCCGCGGCCCGGCTCGTGTCCGCGGGCGAGAAACGCCATGATCGCGAGGCTGACGATGCCGGTGTTCTTGCCGTATCCGGACGATAGCCAGCTGCCGTCGCTGAGCTGGCTGCGCGCCAGGAACTCGAGGCCGCGGTCGACGGCGCGCGTCACCGGCGTGTCGGCGTAGATCTCGCGAAGATCGCCGACGACGACCGCGGGCGCCGCGTCCGAACGGGGAGTCGGCGGACCGTCGTGTGGCGGTTTCGGCGTCTCCTGCACGAACGCGACGGCGCCAGCGAGAACGACGAGACAGCATGCCGTGCCGACGGCGGCTGAGCGCTTCTTCAGCGGGCTGCTGGTGATCATGGTGCTTGGAGCGGGAATCCCTTTGTCGACGGGGCCTCGACGGACGGGACATCCGGAGGCGGCGCCCATTATAATGAATGACTCTCGCAACCGCTCGAGGAAGGGTCCATGGGTTCCAGGTCAGCCGATCGGCGGTCCGCCGCCGCTCTGTTCACTCTCGTGCTGTCGGTCCTGTCGCCCGCGGCTGCCCAGGAAGACTGCGCGTCGTCCGTGCCCTACGGCGGTTTGGAGTGCTGGGCGGTCGGCGCGCAGCCGCGATCGATCGCAGCCGCGGACATCGATGCCGACGGACGCGTCGATCTCGTCACGGCAGACGCCGCGAACGATACGGTATCGGTGGTGCGTTCGGCGGGGGACGGCCGATTCGCGCCCCCGGTCGAGTTCGGTGTCGGTCCGGCGCCGCGCATGGTCGTCGCTGCCGACCTGAATGCCGACGGCGCTCCCGACCTGATCACGGTCAGTCCCGGTCGTGATAGCGTGTCGGTGTTGCGGGCGATCGGGGACGGCACCTTCGCGGCGTATCGCGAGTTCGCAGCTGGACGTCGCCCCGTAGCGGTCGCGGTGGCCGACATCGACGGCGTCGGTGATCTCGACATCGTCACGGCCGATCTCGCGGCGGACGAGGTCAGCATTCTCCTCGCCGGTGTCGACGGCGCCTACGAACGCGCGTCCGTCGTGTCCGTCGGCGAGCGTCCGCGGTGTCTGATCGTCAGCGACCTCGATGGTGACGGCGATCGCGATATCGTCACGGCCAACGAAGCGTCCGGCGATATCACCGTCGCCCTCGGCAACGGCGACGGTTCGTTCGCCCCCGGTGCGCGGATCGCGGTTTTCGACGAGGACGAGGACGAGGATGAGGTCTGGGACCCGCTCGCGATGACGGCCGCAGACTTCGACGCCGATGACGCGCTCGATCTCGCTGTCGCGATCACGCGATTCGACGACGCCGAAGGCGCCATCGTCGCACTGCGCGGAACCGGAGACGGTGGCTTCGAGCGCGGCCGAACGTTCGAGGTCGGGCTGCTGCCTCAGTCTCTCGTCGCGGCGGATTTCGACGACAACGACCGCATCGACCTCGCCGTCGCCAATTGGGGCACGGACGACATCGCGATTCTGTCGGGTCGCGGCAACGTCGCGTTCAAAAGCGCCCGCATCTATGCGACGAAGACGGCGCCGGCAGGGATCGTCGCAGCGGATTTCGACTCCGATGGCATTCTCGACTTGGCGACCGCACACGAGGAAGAGGATGCAGTCGTGGTTCTGACGGGTCGCGGCGATCGTTCGTTCGTCACCGGGGAGCGGTTCTCGGTGCACCGCGGCACGTCATCGCTCGTGGCTTCAGACTTCGACGCGGATGGCGTGATCGACATCGCCGTCGTCGAGACGGTCGAGCTGCGCGCGCGGATCCTGCGTGGGGGCGGTTCGGGCACGTTCGCGGAGAACCGCGTGCTGCGTACGGCGGTGGGGCCGTCGCGGGTCGTTGCCGCGGACTTCGACGGCAGCGGCGTCGACGATCTGGTCGTGAGCCATCAAGTCGACGATGTGGTCTGGGTCTACTGGGCAACCGGTGCGGGCGGATTCACGGCCGCGACGACCATCGGCGTTCCCGGTGCGCCGGTCGACGCTGCCGTTGCGGATCTCGACGGCGACGGCGAGAACGACATTCTGACGGCGAACTCTGCGAGCGACGAGGTCGTGTGGATCGCCGGTCGCTCGGGTCGTTCGTTCGCCGAGCCCGTGGCTTTCGCCGTCGGGCGCTCTCCGGACGCGATCGCCGTCGCGGACCTGGACGCGGACGGGACGCCGGACGTCGCGTGCGTGTGTGCGGACTCCGAGGAGATTGTCGTGCTCACGGGATTCGCCGACGGTGCGTTCACGTCGACGCGCTCCGTGCCGACGGGCGAGCGGCCGCGCGATATCGAGGCCGCGGATCTCGACGGCGACGATGTCATCGATCTGGCGACGACGAGTCGGATGACCGGGGAGGTCATCGTTCACTTCGGCTCCGGCGGTGGCGCTTTCGAGTCGCCGCGGAGCACGCCGAGCGGCGACGGGCCGGTCGATGTCTGCGTTGCCGCATTGGCCGCAGGCGAGCGTCGGTCCTTGGTCGTGACCCACGGCGGCTCGGAGGACATCGCGATCTTCCGCGTCGACGACGGTCGCGCATTGCGCGAGACGGGCCGCGTGAGGACAGGCGTGCCTTCGCGGCAGACTCTGGTCGCGGACTTCGACGGGGACGGCCGGGCCGATCTCGCGACGGCCAATGACGCGGTCACGGTATTCCTCGCGCAGGGCGCGCCGGAGGAGTGCGCCGTCGGTTTCCAGAAGCCGTGGGATTGCACGCAGGACGGTCTTGTCGACATCACGGATGCGGTGTGCGTGCTGTCCGTGCTCTTCGGCGGTGGGGGCGAGCTGCCGTGCGGCGACGGTGGAGCAGGTGCCACCGGCAACGTCCTTCTTCTGGACGGGCATGCCGGTGGGAGGGTCGATATCAGCGACGCCGTCGCGATCCTGCAGTTCCTGTTCCAGGGCGGCCCGTCGCATGCGCTCGGTGGCGCGGAGGCGTGCGTGCCGATCGCCGGCTGTCCGCCGTCGCCGACCTGCGACGTGCGCTGATCTGCCGCCCCGACCGCCATGACGGTGAGCAGCGTCACGGTGTTCGGTGATGGAGTTCACCCCAGCGCGGCACACATCGTGCGATCTGCGCAAGTTTCACCGCATCGCTTGCGCTTTGCCGTCACAGGCGTCATGCTCGTCCCTGAAGGGACAAGACAGACCGAGACATCGCGGAGCCATTGTCGACCGTGAACGGAACCTGGACGCAAATCCTCGTCGTCGTCGGCTTCATCGCCGCCTGGATTCTTCTGCAAGCCGTGATCCTGCCGAAGTTCGGCGTGCCGACCTGAATGTCCGGCTCTTGCTCCGTGGAACGGAGCCAGAAGGACGACAACCCCCTCGATGACCTCTTGGACGCGGCAGGGCCTCCGCCTGACAGCGATCGAGAGCAGCGAAGGTAAGGCCGCCTCGAACTGACGCCGCTCGGCGGGAATCGACTGGACCCGCCGTCCGCGCCCGGCAACCATCGGCACGAACGCTCGGCCGTATCGAGCGGGAGTGCCGAAGGAGCGATCGATGAAGGGCGCGATGGTCACGATGCGGAGCTTGCGACACGGCGGTGGGGTCACCCTGCTTCTCCTCCTGACGAGCCTCGTGGCCCCGTCGGGCTCGGCGCGCGCCGAGAACTGGCCGTGCTGGCGCGGGCCGCGCGGCGATGGGACGAGTCACGAGAAGAGCATCCCCGTGCGCTGGGATGGCCGCCGGGGCGAGAACATCGTCTGGAAGGTCGCGGTGCCCGGGAAGGGGCACGCGTCGCCGATCGTCTGGAACGATCGCGTGTTCGTCGTGTCCTGCCTCGAGGATACGCAGGAGCGCGTCCTGCTGTGTCTCGACACGGTCGACGGCACGACGGTGTGGAAGCGCACCGTGCTGAAGGCCGGGCTTGAGGACAAGCACCGCCTGAACAGCTTCGCGTCCAGCACTCCGGCCACCGATGGCAAGATCGTCGTCGTGGCGTTCTTCGAGACCGATGGGGGCACGACGCCGGCGCGGAACTCGTCTAGCACTCGGCCGATCACGACCGGCAGCATGGTCGTCGTCGCGTGGGACTTCGACGGCAACGAGAAGTGGCGCTCGGTGCCGGGGCCGTTCATGAGCATGCACGGCTTCTGCACGTGCCCTGTGCTGTTCGAGGATCTCGTCATCGTCAACGGCGACCACGACGGCGACGCGTACCTCGCGGCGCTCGATCGGCGCGATGGCAAGGTGCGTTGGAAGACACCGCGCGAGAACAAGACCCGCAGCTACGTCACGCCGATCATCCGCGAGCTCGGCGGTCGCACGCAGATGCTCCTTTCCGGCAGCCTGTCGGTGACGAGCTACGATCCGCGCACGGGCAAGCGCTATTGGATCATCGACGGTCCGACGGAGCAGTTCGTCGCGTCGCTCGTCGACGACGGCGAGCGGATCTTCCTGACCGGAGGATTCCCCGAACGTCACATTCTGGCGATCCGTCCGGACGGACACGGCAACGTGACGGACACGCACATCCTATGGCGCACGAAGCGCGGTGCCGGCTACGTGCCGTCGCCGATCGTCGACGGCAAGTACTTCCTGATCGTCTCCGACAACGGCATCGGCAGCTGCTTCGATACGGCGAGCGGCGAGCGGTTCTGGATCGAGCGCCTGGGGCCCCACTTCAGCGCGTCGTTGGTGTCGGCGGATGGTCTCGTTCACTTCCTTTCCGACGAGGGCATCACGACCGTCGTGCGTCCCGGCAAGAAGCTCGACATCGTCGTGCAGAACAAGCTCGGCGAGCGATGTTTCGCGTCGCCGGCGATCAGCAGCGGGCGAATCTACCTGCGCGCCGAGAAGCGCCTGTACTGCATCGGCGAGACGGGCGACGCGAAGACGAGCGCCGCCACGCGCTGAATAGGCGTTCCGCGTGCCGCGTCAGTAGCCCACCGGAACACTCTGGCTGGAGGACACGATGACGTACCAGACGATGCGGTTGGCAGTCTTCGCGTTGGGGGTGGTAGCGTTCCTCTTCGCGATCGACGGGGCGGCCAGCGGGCAGGACGACGCTGGGACAACGGAGTTATCGGACTCGCGAGAACCTCCCGGTGCTGATTCTCCAGACGGCGCAGTGACGACCGAGGACGGAGGCGACGAGCGCGACGAGCGCGACGAGCGCGACGAGGACGACGACGAGGACGACGACGAGGACGACGACGAGGACGACGACGAGGACGACGACGAG
>CAYMRB010000005.1:21424-62191 GCA_964392615.1 uncultured Planctomycetia bacterium
GACGACGACTGATTCGGCCGTCGCTACCCGGCGCAGTCGAGGCCGTCGTCGGTCGCATCGGTGCCCGCGTCGGGCCACGGTGCGGCCGGCGGCGCTCCGGCGAGGAAGAGCCAGTTCAAGAGGCGCACGGCGTCGGTCAGGGTGATGCCTCCGTCGTCGTCGACATCCCCAGCATCGCTGCACGGTAGCGCAGAGCCGCCGCGGAAGAGCCAGTCGAGGATGCGGATCGCGTCGGAGAGGTTCAGCGCCTCGTTGCGATCCGCGTCGCCGCGCACGAAACTCGTGCCCATGCCCACGGCGTCGAACGCGCCCATGTCCGTGCCGTCACGGCCCGTGCCGATGACCGGTGAGCCCGGAGCAGGTCGGAAGTCACCCGCGGCAGGATCGACGAAGAGCGGATCCGCGGTGATGTTTCCCGGGCCTCGCGGCGGGCCGTCCTGCACGTCCGAGTAGCTGAACGAGAGCTCGGCGCCTGCCTCGACGACGCTGGCCGTGCCGTTCGCCCAGACGATCGCGCTACCCACGAAGACTCGTTCGATCTCGTCGGGGTCCGAGCTGACGGCGATGCCGATGGCGTTCGCGGCGATCGTGTCGTGCTCGGCGACGACCGTCCCGCGCGGACCGAACGCGAGACCGGCGGTGCAGTCCGTGATGAGATTGCCGTGCAGCGTCGCGGTGCAATCGAATGCGGCCACGCCGTTCAGGGCTCCACGGATACGATTGCGGGCGAGATTGAGGGCAACTCCGCGGATGGCGATCGCGTCGCCGCGGATGTCGCGGAACGAGCAGTTCTCGACCGCCACGAGATCGTCTGGATCGCCGGTCGCGTCGACCGAGTTCTCCTCGACGCGCTCGAACAGACAGCCGACCAATTGCACGTCCGAGTCGACGGCGACGATTCCGCGCACGCAATCCACGACCTCCGCACCTCGTAGCGCGACGGTCGCGTCCTGCGCCGCGATCGCCGTCTCGACCGTGTCGATCCGGATGTCGTGAGCTGCCAGGTCGCAGGCGACGACATCGAGGAGGACGCGTCCGGCGCGAAGCGTCGCCGCCGTGAAGTCGACTCCGACCAGCAGGTGTTCCGTGGCAGCAGCGCTGCCCGGTCGCAGCTCGATGCCGTCCCACGGCGGCTCGCACGGCGGCGTCCGAAACACGACCGGCGCCTCGGTCGTCCCGACGACGCGCAAGGTACCCTCGACGACGAGCCGCGAACCGGCCGCGACCTCGATCGTTGCCCCCGCTTCGATCGACAGCGTCGCGCCGGATGCGACGGTCACGGTCCCCTCGATGGCGAAGGGGCCGTCCGCGCCGACGAGGTCGACGTCTCCCTCGACGCGTTCGGGAAGCGGTGTCAACAGCGGGCCGCGCTCGACGGTGAGCCGCTCCTCTGCCACCGGGAATCCCATGACGTCGATCGCGCGAACGACGACCTCACTGCGCCCCGCGGCGATCGGCACGATCGCGTCCCACCGCGCCTGCCACGGCACGTAGTTCGCCGGCGTGCCGTCGATCTCGATGCGTCGCGTCTCGCACGCTGGCGCCATGCCGGTCAGGATGAGCTGCGGCGAGTTGATCCACAGGACGTCGGCGCACGCCGACGCGTCGCGGAGGGTCACCTCGAGCCGCGGAATCAGCGACAGGTCGCTGGAGTCGAGCGTACCGTTCAGTCCGACGAGTGCGAGGACGTTGTCGCCCGCGACGAGGGCGTCGATGTGGTCGTCGAGCGACAAGCGCTCGACGCTGCCTGCCTCGCGATCGACGATGGCGAGGTCGGTATGGCTCGGATTGTCGCCGTCGTAGTTCCAGCTCGCGACGCGTCGCCCGTTGAGGAAGGCGACGAAACCGTCGTCGAAGTCGATCGCCAAGGTCAGCGACTCGATCGCGTCGGGGGCATCGACGCTGAAGCGCTTGCGCACGAAGACCGTCCCGAACGTGTCTTGCATGCCCTCGATGACCGTCGCGTCGTCTCCGTCGCCGTAGCCGAACCCCGATGGTCCGCGCGGCCAATCGCCGTCGTCGAACTCGCTGAGCGTCCAGTCGAGCATGCCGTCGCTCGGATGCGACCTGCCGGGCCAATAGGCCCACTCGTCTCCGATCTCGACGAGCGCGATCGCGGGGCGCTCGTCGGTTTCGACCACGAGCTCGCGAGGAATGTTCCGTTCGAGGAAGTCCTGCCGGATCGTCGTGTACTCGCGGATCGCATCCGACGCCTCGGGCGGAAAGACCGACGCGGCCCGGTCGACGCGTGCGTCGATCTCGTCCTGGCTGAAGCGCCCGTCTTGCAGCCTCGCGAGCGAGCACCAGTAGAGCGGCGCGAACTCCGGGTGCTTGAGGAAGCGATTGACGGCCGGACTCGACGGGCGGAACAGCGGTTGCTCTACGTCGACGAATTGGCTGTCCGAGTCCCACGGCAGCATGAGAAAGCGCCCGTCCGATTCCCGCGCGTAGATGAAGTAGTCGTCGCCCGCGTCGAGAAGTAGACTGTTCTCGTTGTTGCCCATCACCGCGTTGGCCGCGAAGAAGAGCGCCCATTGCGCGACGTCGATGCGCTCGCGAGCCGCGGCGGAGAACTCGTCGTCGTCCTCGATCGCCAGGATGCGCGTCAACTCGATGAGGTCGGTCCAGTCGTCCTCGTCCTCGTTCGTCACCTTGCGGTATCGATCGCGATACGGTGCCGGGTCCTCGCCGCGATATCTCAAGCGTCCGCTGAGGCCGCGGTAGAGGTTGCCGTCGTCCTCGCTGTCGAAGAAGCGGCGCAGCCCATCCTCGTCCCAAGCTTCGACGCGAACGTACTCCGGGCGCGTCTCGCGGTGGACCCGCAGCGACACCGGGACGGTCATCGGATACGGCACGCCGATGCGACGAAAGAACTGGTTGCCGTGGTACTGACGGTGCACCTCGCGGAAGTTCAAGTTGAGTCGCGTCACGCCCTCGAAGCGATCGTCGTCGTGCAGGCTGACGCGGAAGTTCCGCCGACTGCGACGCGAGCCGTTTCCCCTGTAACGCACGCCGACGTTGTAGTAGGCCTTCTCGCCGCGGTGATCGACGAACGTCGCGTCGAGAAGCACGTCGCTCGTCGCCGCGCGTTCGCGGAGCGTCTCCCACGTCCGCTCGGTCATCAGGATCGAGTACGGCCGTTCGTCCGGATGCGCGACCGGATCGGACAGCACCTCGTAGAGGAAGTAATCGCCGCCGACGGGCGCTCGTGTCGATCCCTCGGCGCCCTGCGCCTCGACGCGAAAGCGCACGGTCGACTCTTCCGATTGCGGTGGAATGACGCCCGTCCACACGCCGTCGCCCGCCGCCTTGTCCGCGTCGACTCCATCGTCGAGCATGTCCGCCTCGCCACCGCCGTCGAACGTGTCGTTATCCCACAGGATGCGAACGCTCTCGAGATCGGTGTGGACGACGCGGCACGTGACGACGACCGGGTCGTCCGGGCCGGGCGTCACGGGGCGATGGCGGACGGCGGCCGGGCGCGGCCGGATCGACACGGAGAAGCGGGTGTTCTCGGTGCCTGGTGATCCGCCCTCGTCCAGAGACGACGCCCACGCCGGGCCGTATGCGTTGTCGATCGTCGGATTCCTGAGCTCGAGGCTCGGGCCGTTGCCGTCGGGATTGGCGGGCCAGGTTCCGTCGTCGGCGTAGTGAACCTCGTCGACGATGTTGTCGTCCGCATCCCGCAGGCGCAGAAGCTCCTCGCCGTTCGACAGTCTGTCTTCGAATCCTCCGACGACTCCGGCGATCTCGAAGCGCTCTTCGATGCGAGCGGGATCCGGGGCGACGACGAGATGCGATCCGGCGGCGATGACCGTGCCGTCCGGGAACGCGAAGTCGAGGTCGCCGGACAGCCGCCAGCCGTCGAGCGACACGTCCTCCTCCGCGAGATTGAGGAGCTCGACGAACTCGGCGAGCTCGTCGTCCCGCGGGTGGTAGTGGATCTCGTTGAACACGACGCGATTCTCCGCGGCGTGGCGATTGGCGCTGCGGAAGGTCGGGGTCGCGGTCGAGTAGCGGTCGGACGATCCGTCGGGAACTCGAGCGAACGAACGGTCGGTCGCTCCCGGCGCGGCGTCGAGATCGTCGACGATCGCGCCGTCGGCCGTGAGGAGAAGGTAGACGCGCGGAGCGACGTCCATCGGGAATCCGGTCGTGTCCCCCGCGAAGGTCACGTAGTCGCCTGCAGCGATGGCCATCCCC
The DNA here is from genome assembly GCA_964392615.1 of uncultured Planctomycetia bacterium. Taxonomy (GTDB): domain Bacteria; phylum Planctomycetota; class UBA8108; order UBA8108; family UBA8108; genus CAYMRB01. Next base: position 25,628 of record CAYMRB010000005.1, read on the forward strand.
GCGGGAATGGCGTACGGATCGACGCGATACGGATCGTCGGTCACAACGAGGCCGGTGAGGTCGACCTCGCTGTCGCCGTCATTGAAGAGCTCGATGTAGCCGCTGGTCTGAGGCATCGAGCGCGGGCGCACCTCGTTGATGCGGATCTGCAGCTCCGGGGGAGCCGGGTCCGGGCCCGTCGGCACTCCGGGGGTGCCGGTGAATCGGCTCTTGCGCCACGCGTCGGCGAGGTACGGATCCCAGAAGTGTGAGCGCAGCTCGAGCGAGGGGCCCTTGCCGTCCGGCCTGCGCGTCCAGCCGGCGCCGTCTCGGTAGTGGACGCGGAAGATCGAATCGCCGGCGGCGGTCACGAGATGCAGGACCTCGCCGCCGTTGTCCAGTCGCCCCGTCCAGTCGCCGACGACGCGGTCGAGCGGAATGCCGTAGCGAGCCGCCGTGTGCGCGCGGTCGGGGCTGACGACCAGAGCGGCGCCCGGCTCGATCCGCGTGTCGTTCGGAAACGCGAACTGCACGCCGGACGCGAAGAACCAGCCGGACAGATCGACGGTCTCCGCGCCGCGGTTCTCGATCTCCAGGAACTCGTCCGCGGCCGCGTTGCCGTGCGGATGGTACTGGATCTCGCTGATGACGACATCGAGCGCGATCGCACACGGCGTCGTCAAGCACACCAGCAGAACCAGGACCGATCGTCGCATCGCGCGTAACCCGTGAAGACGCCAGGGACCTTCTCGCGAGTGCCGATTCTACCCGCGCGCAGCCCACGGCGGCCAGGATTCGCGATGTTCGCGTGCGGGACTGCTAGCAGCCGAGGATGCGTTCTTGAACCTCTTGACGGAGTTGATCCCGCCATCGAACGGATTCCGCTCGAACAAGGCGCAGGACTGGATGAGCCGATCGGCCAAGAAGAGGAGCTTGTCGTGGCTGATGACCTTCCTGGAGGCCGACGATCGTCTGATAGGCTCCCGTCCGCAAGCGCACCCGGGCGCCAGTTGGTCGTTGCCCTTTCCGGCTCATTCATGGTATCTGGACCGGATCCCGACAGGGATCGTAGCGGCGCCAAAGGGGTGCGGAAGAACGGTAATCAAGGAGTCCGCAGCATGAGCGACGGTGAGACCAGGGCACGCGTCATTCCGAAGGAATACCTCTTCTCCTTCATCTTTGTCACGACGCTGTTTGCCCTGTGGGGATTCGCCAACGACATCACCAACCCCATGGTGGCGGCGTTCAAGAATATCCTCCTGATCAGCTACTTCGAGAGCTCGCTGGTTCAGTTTGCCTTCTATGGCGGCTACTGCGTCATGGCCTTCCCGGCCGCGATCTTCATCAAGCGCTTCACTTACAAGTCGGGTTTGCTTCTCGGCCTGACGCTGTACGCAACCGGCTGTTTGCTGTTCATTCCCTCGGGCTGGCTGATGGCCTTCCCCGCGTTCCTGCTGTCGTACTTCATCATGACGTGCGGCCTCTCGTTTCTCGAAACCAGCGCCAATCCCTACATCCTGGCGATGGGGCCGGAGGAAAACTCCACGCGCCGTCTCAACTTCGCGCAAGCCTTCAACCCGATCGGCTCCCTCACCGGCATGCTGATCGCCAAGGAGTTCATCCTGGCCAAGCTGAACTCGAGCTCGGAAGAAGCACGGCGGGTGCTGCAGGACACGGATCCGGCCAAGTTCGCGGAGATTCAGCAGCACGATCTCGACGTGATCATCGGGCCCTACACCATCCTCGGGCTGGTCGTGCTGGGCGTCCTGATCGCCTTTGCGATCGCGAGGCTCCCGAAGACCGAGGGCGAAGATGACACGGCGCTGCACGTAGGTGCGACACTGAAGCGCCTATTCACGAACGCCAAGTGGCTCGAAGGAGTCGCGGCTCAAGCGTTCTACGTCGGTGCCCAGATCATGTGCTGGACGTTCATCATCCAGTACGGCGTGAACGAGCTCGGCATGAAGAAGGCCGAAGCGCAGGGCTACAATATGATCGCGATGGGCATTTTCGTGAGCAGCCGCTTCATCTGCACCTTCCTGCTGAAGTACTTCAGCCCCGGCGGACTGCTGATGTCGCTCGCCATCGGCGGACTGGCCCTCGTGACCGGTACGATCTTCATTCAGGGCATGCTTGGCCTCTACTGTCTGATCGGTGTCTCGGCTTGCATGTCGCTCATGTTCCCGACGATTTACGGCATCGCCCTCAAGGGGCTCGGCGACGATGCCAAGATCGGCGCGGCAGGGCTGATCATGGCGATCGGTGGCGGGTGTCTGATGCCGCCCATGCAGGCCTGGATCATGGACCAGTCCCCCGTGAGCCTCGGGTTCATGACCCTCTCGAGCACGCGGGCCTCTTTCGTACTCCCCTGGATCTGCTTCGTCGTCATCGCCCTCTACGGCTGGCGCACGTCGGCGATTCACGGGCACGAGGAGTAGGGCGAGGGACTTCGAAGTTAGTGACATCCTCGAGCCTGATATGACGAGACGGGGACGCGAAGTCGACTCTCGTCATTCGGGTTCGGGTATGCCGCGCTTCGGGCGAATACCTCCTGGATGGGAATCGAGCGATGATGCGCCGCGACCACCTTCTCCTTTCTCTCGCCTTCGCTGTCGCTGTGGCAACCCTTCACCGCGGTGTCGTTGCCGACGAGCTTGACGCGAAACAACGCTATCGTCCGGCGAACTCGTTCGTGTTGCGCAGCGCCGACAAGAACGTCGAGAGCGCATGGCGCCTCGCGCTGAAGACCGTCGAGGGCAACATTCGGCCGTGGAAGCGCGGGCTGATGAAAGAGGAGCGCCCCGCGCTGATGGCCGGCGGCGGATACGACAGCCCGTGGACGCGCGACGCGAGCTACAACACGTACTTCGGTGCGGGCTGGATCTACCCCGATGTGACGCGAGCGACGCTGCTCAGCGTGCTGATGCCCTGTGAGGGCGGCGCGCGGATCGGCGGGCAGTACTGGGACGCGATCTCGTGGGTGACCGGCGCGTGGGCGCAGTACTCGTTCACCGGCGACGAGGAGTTCCTGCGCATCGCATGGGACGCGACGCGGCGTTCCCTCGAGTACTTCGAGCGCACCGAGCTCGATGCGGCCACGGGGCTCTTCTGCGGTCCCGGCTGGTCCGACGGCATCGCCGGCTACCCGGCGCCGTACGATCGCACTGGCGGGAGCTCGTTCATCCTCGACTACGCGCGCCACAACGCGAACGTCGACAAGATCCGCATGAAGGCGCTGAGCACGAACAGCCTGTACACCAACGCGTACCGCATCGCGGCGCGCATGGCGCAGCGTGTCGGGAAGCCGGCCGCGGTGAGCGCCGCGTTCGAGAAGCGCGCTGCTCGGTTGCGCGACGCGATCAACCGCGAGCTGTGGATGGAGAAGCCCGGGCGCTACGCGTACTTCGTCGACGTGAACGGCAAGATCGATCCGTCGATGGAGGCGCTCGGTCACGCGCACGCGATCCTGTTCGGCGTGGCCGATGCGCAGCGCGCGCAGCGCGTTTTTTCCGGGCAGTACGTGTCCGAGCACGGCGTTCCGTGCGTCTGGCCGCTCTTTCCCCGCTTCCGCGAACCCGCAGTAGGGCGGCACTGCGGCACCGTGTGGCCGCAGATCCAGGGCTTCTGGGCGCTGGCCGGCGCGTCGCGCGGTCGGCTCGACGTGTTGCGCAAGGAGTTCGAGCCGCTGACCTCGATGGCGCTCAAGAGCGGCGACTTCCGCGAGATCTACCACCCGCGCACGGGCGAGCCGTACGGCGGCATCCAGTGCGACAAGCTATGGCGCAGTGAGCCGCGTCAGACGTGGGCAGCGACGGCGTGGATCGCGATGATGGTGCGCGGCGTCCTCGGCATGACCTTCGAACCGGACGGCGTGACGCTGCGACCACTCGTTCCGAAGGGCTTGGCGCCACTGGAGCTCACCGGTGCGCGATATCGCGCCATGACGCTCGACATCCGAGTGCGGGGAGGCGGGGCTCGCGTGCTCGAAGCGTCGATCGATGGCAAGAAAGTCTCGGGGCCGACGGTGACCGTGCCGGCGACGCTTCGCGGCCGCCACGTCGTCGAGATGGTCGTCGGTGGGACCGAGCGCTGATCGAGCGTCAATCGCCGGACTTGTCGCCGCAGCAGCGCCGCAGCTCGGCCATCGCCCGCGAGAACAGCTTGCGCACCGTCGCTTCCTCGCGGACGCCCAGCGCGGCGCCGATCTCGGCGTAGGACATCTCGCAGAAGAGGCGCTGGAGGATGACCTCGCGCCAGTGCTCCTTCATGTCGAGCAGCGCGTTCTCGATGCGCTCGATCATCTCCTTGCGCCCGAGGATCGCGCTGGGCGTCGGATCGTCGCCGGCGAAGACGATCGCGCTGACATCCTCGCTCTCGTAGCTGCTCGCGACGCGCACCTTGCCGCCGCCGCGCTTCTCGGCCGTCGCCTTGCGAAAGTGCGAGCGGATGCCGTTCGTCACGCACTGCGCGATCCAATGGCGAAACGTCGCCTCGGAGCGCTCCTCGTAGCGATCGAGGTTCTGGAACGTCTTCAGCAGGACCTCCTGGACGATGTCCTCGTGCTCGGCGAAACGACTCGGCCGCCGACCTAGGCGCAGCGCCACGATCTGCCGCACGCGCGGCAGATACCGAGCGAACAGCGCCTCCGTGGCCTCGCGGTCGCCCGATTGGGCGCCTCGTACGAGCTCGAGCGTCGTCTCGAATCGATCGTCCATGCGCATCACCTGTGCGGAGTCAAGCCGCCGCGAAGCGGTCAGCTCCAGCTCCGCGCGCATGAGCTGCCGGGCGCCGGCGTCGAGGGCCGCGGCGAGCGCGGTCAGCCCACGCGAACAGTGTACCGGCACGTGCGCTCGAGGCGAAGGGCGGGGCGGGGACGGCGACGGAGTCTCTGGATGCGCCGCTCTCCTGATGGGATGCTGAACGTGTGACCGACGCTCCAGGCCCCGATCAGGACGATACGCTTGACGACGGACGGGACGCCCAGTCCGTCTACGACGAGTTTGTGCGTCGACGGAGGGCGGGTAAAGACGCCGATCTCGACGAGATCTGCGACCGCCATCCCGATCTGGCCCACGCGCTGCGGGCGATCCACTCGCTCGCGGTGACGCCGAGCGCCAAGACCGGCGACGTCGATGACGCATCGGCTCGGCCGGCGGGGATCGAGGCGGCGGTTGCGGCGGTGCGCGCGGAGGAACGCGGTGACGATGTCGCGCTGCCGCTCGAGCCGGGAACCGACATCGGACCGTACCGGATCCGCGACGCCGTCGGCGAGGGCGGCTTCGCCGTCGTCTATCGCGCGGAGCAGCAGTCGCCGGTGCGGCGCACGGTCGCGGTCAAGGCGATCAAGGCGGGCCTCGACACGAAACAGGTGCTCGCGCGATTCGAGGCGGAGCGACAGGCGCTCGCGCTGATGAGTCACGGCAACGTGGCGAAGGTCTTCGACGCCGGCACGACTGCCGCGGGGCGGCCGTACTTCGTCATGGAGTTCGTCGACGGTGCACCGATCACGCAGTATTGCGATGAGCATCACCTCGGAACTCGCGAGAGGCTCGACCTCTTCCTGCAGGTCTGCGAGGGCATCCAGCACGCGCATCAGACCGCGATCATCCATCGCGACTTGAAGCCGGCGAACATCCTCGTCACCCTCGAAGGCGAGCGTCCGGTGCCGAAGGTCATCGATTTCGGCATCGCGAAGGCGACCGGCACCGAGCTCACCGACTCGACGCTGCGCACCGAGGTCGGCCAGATCGTCGGGACGCCGGCCTACATGAGTCCGGAGCAGGCCGAGGGCACGGGCGCGCTCGTCGACACGCGCACCGACATCTACGCGCTCGGAGTGTTGCTCTACGAGCTCCTCGCGGGTGAGCGGCCGTTCGACTTCTCGCAACTCGGCGGCTTCGCGATCGCGGAGATCCAACGCGTTATCCGCGAGGAAGAGCCGCCACGGCCGAGCGTGCGGCTGCGCCAACGTGCGAACGCCGATATCGCGACCTGTCGGCACACGACCATCTCGGCGCTGTCTCGCGAGCTGCGCGGCGACCTAGACTGGATCGTGATGAAGGCGCTCGCCAAGCGACCGGACGATCGCTACGCGTCCGCGTCGGAATTCGCCGCGGACGTGCGACGCTACCAGCGAACCGAGCCCGTGCTCGCCGGACCGCCGAGCTTGCGCTACCGGCTCGGCAAGGTGATTCGGCGGCGTCGGCGTGTGCTGATCGCTGCCGGGCTGGTCGTCGTGTCGGCCGCGATCGCGGCGATCGTCGCGTGGCAGTGGGTCGACGCTCGCCGGCGTGTGGACGCCGAGCGGCGCGCGGCGGAGCTGCTCGAGTCGGGCCGTCAATCTTTCGGAGAGGCGAGGGCCACGCGACGCGAGCTCCTCGATTTGCTCGGAGAGCTCGATGCGACGCGCCAGCGTCTCGAGACATGGCTGCCAGTCTGGGAGCGCTACGACGAGTTCGTCGGGCGGGGGAAGACCGCGTTGGCACGCGGTCGTCTCGAACGACAGTTCGCGGCAGCCTTCGAGGCGCTGACGGAGTCCTTCCACGTCGCCCCGGGCGGCTCGCCGACGGTGCGCGAAGCCGCGTTAGAGGTCGATCGATTGCGCGAGGAGGTCGAGGCGTCCAGCACGTTGATCTCGGTCAGCGCGGCGCTCTTGCCCGATCAGGACGAGATGGCCGCGGCGGCCGGCAGCGTGACGGGCACGTTCTCTCTCGCCTCCGATCCGCCCGGCGCCGATGTGTACTGCTTCCGGTACGTCGGCGCACCCGGTGATGACCGACTGGTGCCGCGTCCGTTTCACCTCGCGGAAAGGCGCTGGATTGGCCCGGAAGTCCCACGCGTCGAGCGTGTCTGGGATGCCGGCCGGGCGCGTGCACGGGATGCCAACGGCGAGTTCGTCGAGTTCCGACCGGGCGACCGCTGGCTGTCGATCACTCGCGGAGGAATCGGGTCGAGCGATCCGCTGGATTCCCCGCAGTGGTTCACTACGCGCGGCGACATCGCACGCGCGCTGGCAGAGGTCGGGGCCGGTGAGGTCGTCACGCTTCAGATCGAGCGCGTCGGCGAGAGGCTCGCGCTCGAGTGGGTGCCGTTTCCCGCGGTCGACCTCGGCGAGCCGTACACGGCGGGCCGTCTGATCGATCTGCGCGATCAGCTGGGTATCACGTTCGAGTCCTGGCCGCTCGTGTTCGACGCGGCCTGCCATGCCGGCAAGACCCGCGTCGCGTCGCCCGTGCGCGTCGAGCTGCCACCGGGTAGCTACCTCTTCGTGTTGCGCAGGGAAGGTCGGCTCGATACGCGTTATCCCGTCGTGAGTCCCCGCGACCTCGAGGACACGGTGCGCCTGCTGGCTCCGGAAGAAGTCCCGCCCGGCTTCGTTCACGTGCCGGCGGGCACCTTCAAGCAGGGCGGCAACGATCCGAACTTCCTGCAGAACCTGCCGTACGCCGAAACGCGGCTCGACGGCTTCTTCATCAGTCGCCTCGAGACGAGCCTCGGCGAGTACCTCGAGTTCGTGCGCGATCGCGCCGACGCGGCGGATGGGTCGTGCGTGCCGCGATCGCCGGACGTGAGCAAGGAGTACGCCGCGGCGGGGCGCATCTCGCTCGTGCCGACAATCGGTCGCGACGACCGACCGCTGATCGTGCCCGATGGCGACAGCTGGATCGTCGCGTCGCCCTATGTCGAGGAGTCTCCGCTGCAGGGCATCAGCTACCTGACCGCGCTCGAGTACGCGCATTGGCGTACCGAGCAGAGCGGCGGGCGCTGGCGCTTTCGACTGCCGACGGACCCGGAGTGGGAGAAGGCTGCGCGCGGCGCGGACGGGCGTGTGTTCGTCTGGGGCGATCACATGATTTGGAGCTATTGCCGCAGCCGTCGTGGCGTACACGACGCGCGACGCGGCCTGCCGCGCGAGCGCGGACGTTCGCCGATCGACGAGAGCGTCTACGGCGTGCGCGATCTCGCCGGCTCGATTGTCGAGTTCGCCGTCGGTTTTCCCGCGTTCCGCAAGCGGTACCGCAGCTGCCGCGGCGGCGGTTGGAGCAAGATCGACGAGTATCGCTTCCGCACGGATTCGCGCTTCGGGCTCCTGCCGGAAGCTACGAGGACATCGTCCGGAATCCGCCTCGTGGTCGACGTGCCGCAGGCGAGCGATTGAGGACTCACGTCAGTCGCACGGCGGGAACGACTCGCAGCCGAGCGGGTCGTCCGTCGCATCGACGCCGCACTCGTCCGCCGGCGCGGCAGGCGGCGCACCGCCCGCGAACAGGAACGACAGGGTGGCGATCGCATCGGTGATCTCGACGCGACCGTTGTCGTCGAAGTCCGCAGCTTGCAGGCAGGGTGGTGGATCCGCGCCGAGGAAGAGGTAGTTGAGCGAGAACACCGCGTCGGAGATATCGACCCGCTCGTCCGCGCTCGCGTCGCCGCGGCGGAACAGAGTTGCGGTCGAGGTCGAGAAGCTCCACGTCGGCCCTTCCACCATGCCGCCGCCGTTCTCAGCGACGACGCGCCACTCGTAGTTCGTGTCGGTCTCGAGGTCGAGCGCCTGCCAGTCGGTTCTCGATCCGACGTACGCGACGAGCGCCTCTTCGCCAGCCCCGGCGCGCAGGTAGACGCTGTAGTACTCCTCGTATTCGTCCGCGTTCGACGATGCCTCCCAGTCGAGCGTCACGCCTTCGGCGATGAGCTCGACGTCGCCGATCGGGCCGACCAGCTCCAGGTCGTCGGCCGGCGGCGGGGGAAGCGGCGGCAGCGTGCGGAACGTCCACGTGGCACCGGGCGTCGTGCCGTGATCGTTCGATGCGTCGACTTGCCACTCGTACGTCGTGTCTTCTTGCCACGGCTCGCCGATCCACCACGGGTAGTCGACCTCCGTGTCGACGACCGGCTCCGGGATACGCTCGCCGTCGTCCGCGAGCTCCCACACGCGCAGGCGGTACGCGTCGACCCAGGGGGAGCCCTCCCAGCTCAAGGCCTGCTCGACCGGCACGCGGCGCAGCGGGTCGAGGTCCGGGTCATCCGCGGGCACCGGATTCTCGGGTGGTTCGGGCGGCACCGGCGGGTCGAGATCGGTCACGACCTCGACCGTGATCGTCCGCAGGTGGTCGAACGTGATCGCGGCCTCGTTCTCGCGACTCGCGCCGGGGCCGACATCGCCGGCCGCGCGCACGCTGAACGTCAGATAGCCCTCGCCTTGATGCGTCGCGCAATCGTTCGGCGGCAGGAAGCCCTCCCAGACCTCGCACTCGCGCGAGAAGCACGACGAGATCTCGCAGAAGAGCTCGTACTCCGGGCCTGATCCATCGAGGCCCAGCTCGATCTGCACGTTCGTGTCGACCGTGTCGAGATCGGCACCGGCGCCCTCGCCCTCGCCCTCGTCCTCCTCGCCATCGCAGTCCGGCAGCGCTCCGCCGTTGCATTCCTCGCCGCGCTCGCGAAACGGGTCGAGGCTGACGGCGCGAACGGCGGGGATGTCGACGATCACCTCGCGGCGGTCCCACAGATTCGCGTCGATCGGGATCAGCTTGTCGTCATCGTCGCCGCCGAGGCTGACGACCCCGACCCTCAGCGTCGTGAGATCGAAGAGCGTCGCGTCGAGGCGATCGACGATCCGGACCGTGCGCGCCGAAGCCGTCGCGCACCGCGAGTTCTCGAAGTAGATCGTGTAGTGGATTGTCGGCGCAGGCCTGTCCGTCTCGGCCTCGATCGGCAACAGGTCGTCGGCGGGCAGAGCGTCGTCGGCGGGCGGCAGGTCGTCGTCCGCAGTCTCGACCTCGTCCTCCTTGGCGTTCGGATCCCACGATGTGACGACGCGCACCGGCCAGCCGGCGATCATCGTGAACAGGTGATCCGGCGGGGTGAGCGGGCGGTCCGGCAAGTCGCCCTCGATCGCGGGAGGCTCGCCGCTCACCACGCGTGCGGTCGGCGCGACAGCAATCGTCAGGCCGATCACGTCACCGCTCGAGTCGGCGAACGAGTTCGATGCGGCGGGGACCGTGACCGGCAGCAGCCCGCTCGGCTCGTCGACGACGTCGTGTCCAACGACGCCGACGTTGACCGAGACACCGGCCGCGATCGGGGCGAGGACGAAGCGGCCGAGACGATCGGTCGTGCTCCGCGCGATGAGCTCGCCGTCGGCGAACGCCCCGATGTCGGTCGACGCGACCGGCCCGAGCGAGGCCGCGAGCACGACGCGGCCGGCGACGGCGGCGTTCGGCCGACCCTGCGACTCCGCGAACGCGAAGCGGAAGAGCCGCACCACGTTCGAGGCGATTTCGCCGCGTCGCTCCACGCGCCGGGCGAGGCCGCCGAGCGACGTCTGGACATCGCTCCACCGCGACCCGAAGCCGACGGAGAGCGGCGACAGCGCGCGGCTCCACTCGTCGGGCGCGATCAGGACCGGCGCGGGGTTGGGAACGTCGCGCCACTCGACGAAGTCGCGGTCGTGAGGCTGGAACGCTCGGACCACGAAGGCGATGTCCTGCGACATGGTCAACGCGCGATAGGTGATGCGCAGGTCGTTGGACGCGCCCGGGGCCAGACGGTGCGGCGATGCGCCATCGTTGGACACGCCGAGCACGTACAGCTCGTCCGCGTGGGTCTCGTCGTCACCGAGCACGCGGAAGCGCACGTTGCCGCGCGTCGCGTGGATCTTGAACAGCGGCGCGGGCATCTCGGTATCGCCGACGTTTCTGTAGCGCAGACGCAGTCGGCCCTGATCCGCCAAGCGATAGAGCCCGGGCCCGGATAGCGCGGCCCACAGCTGTCCGTCGTGACCGGTCACGACGCGAAACGACCCGGAAAGAACGGCATCGACGGCGCCAACGCGGCGTGCGACAAGGTCGTAGACGCCGAGCGGCGCATCGTCGAGGACGAACGTCGCTTCGGCGAGCTCGGGCGACGGCAGCGTCACGGACGACGTCGTGATGACGTGGCCGGCGCCGAGAGCGGGGTCGCGCTCTTCGAGAGTGAAGGACGTCTCGTTCGTGAAGCCGGCGCCCGTGATCACGGCGTCGACGCTGCCGGTGCGGTCGGGGCGAACGCCGCCGCGATCGGGCGACAGCGAGTCGAGCAGCGCGCCGTCGGAGGGCTCGAGAACGATCTCCAAGCTCCCGGAGGGCTCGCTTTGCGAGACGAGGCCGACGACGAGATACAGCACGGCGGCTCGCGTTTCGGGCACGAGTGCGACGATGTCATCGCTGCTTTGACGCACGACGAGATCGTCGTACACCGACGCCGTCGGCGGACTGTCCCAGCGCAATCGCAGCGAGAGCACGTCGGTCGGCGCATCGCTCGTCACGCGCACGCGCAGCGCGCGGCCCGCGGGCGTACGACGTTCGAAGCAGCGCAGCGGTTGCAGCGGGGAGAGGTCGAGAGCGGTCGGCTCGCCGAATTCGAGCTCGTCGCTCGTCGCGCAGGGCTCGCACGCGTCGCGCAAGCCGTTGCCGTTCGGATCGCCGAGCAGGAACAGCGCCGCTGTCGAGGACGGCAGGCGCCCGGACGCGAGCAGGTCGAGGCGACCGTCGCCGTCGACGTCCCCCGGTGCGTCGAGCACGGCGCCCAGACGGCCGGTTGTGCCCGAACCGTTGAGCCAATCGACGATGTCGAGGCCGCGTCCCGCGATGATCGAGATCCTGCCGAGGTCGCCGGCGGTCAGGCCGCGCCCGACTCCCGGCGCACCGACGGCGGCGATCGTCTCGCCGTTCGGAGCGGTGCCGAGGACGGCGACCGCGTGTCCGAACTCGGCACCGGCTTGCAGACCGGAAATCCGTCGGACGCGCTGACCGTCGGGCGGTCCGCCGCCGGGGCCGCCGCGGACGAAGTGCACGGCGCCGGGGCGCGCCGAGTCGCTGCTCGTCGGCGCACCGACGGCGATGTCGTCGAAGCCGTCGCCGTCGAGATCGCCGCCGCCCGCGACCGCGAAGCCGAAGCGGTCGGCGTTGTCGTCGCCGGAGATCGAGAAGAGCTCGGCGCCGTCCGCGAGCGCGACGACGCGTGCGCTGCCAACGGCGGTGGACGTGCCGGGTGGCGCGCCGATGACGAGCGTCGGTGCGCCGTCGCCGCCGAAGTCGTTCGCGACGTCGATCGCGGCGCCGAAGCGTTCGCCGGGCGCGTTCCCGTCGATCGTCCGCAACAGCGAGCCCGTTGCGGGATCGTCCGCGTCGCCGCAGCGGAAGATGCTGACGCGACCGTCGCGTCCGGTCACCTCCGCGTCGACGTCGAACGCGGGAGCGCCGACGGCGACGCCGGTGCCGCCGTCGCCGGTGTCCGCGAGCAGCCGCACGGCGGTGCCGAACGCGTCGTCGGCCTCGTCGCTCGTGAGCGACGCGAGGAGCGCGCCCGTAGCGGTCGACCAGACATCGACTCGCCCGTGTGCGTCTGCGTCGACACGACCGACCGCGACGTCGCCTAGGCCGTCGCCATCGACGTCGATTCCGGCGTCGAGCGACAGCGCGCACGCGCCGCACGACTCGGGCGACGTGAGCTCGGCGAGGGTCTCGCGCGTGCGACCGGAAACGATGATGACGATGGGGTCATCCACCGTCGCGCTCGTCGTCAACGCCGGCGTGAGGGCGATGTCGCCATTGCCGTCCCCGTCGACGTCGCCACAGCCGGCGGCGAGCGTCGCCGGGCCGAGCTCGTCAAGAGACCAGGTCTGGATCGGGGCGTCGCAATCGCACGCGTCGCCGCGACCGTCATTGTCGCGGTCTCGCTGGTCGGCGTTGGCGATCGCGGGGCAATTGTCGTCCGGTGTGCGAATGCCGTCGCCGTCGGGATCCTGACCGATGGTCCGCGCCGCGAACGCGAGCGATATCGTCGCGCAGACCGCCACCAGCAGGCCGGAGCGGCGCGAGCGGTCGATGGCGATGGGCGGTGGACTGTTCATCGTCGCGAAGAGGCGGTGGTTCGGTGGTTCGGTGGTTCCCTCGGTTACGCCACCGCCGGCCCGAACGGGCGAGCGCAGCGTCGAGGATAGCAGCTGGCGCGGTCGGCCGCACGGTCGGTGTGAGCGGTCGAACCGATGTCTGGGAGGGAAACGCGGGATGATCGGGCGTGTGACCCGAATTCCGCGCGGCGGCGCTCGCGTTGCGCTGAGGCGGCCGAAGGCGGCGCAGGCAGGCGACGGTGATCTCGGAGGTCGCCGTCGAGTCTGACCTCTTGCTTCGGCGGCGCTTGCGAGAGATCATGCGTGCGGCTCGATGTCGTAGATGCCGTTCTGCGGCCTCAGCGGAGTACGATCCTGAGAGCAACAGGACGCTGAAGAGATGAGAAAGGTCTGTTGCCGTTGTGGGAAAGATATGGGGCGAATCGACACGGGGGAGGAGGACGACGACATCATCTCGCACGGCTTCTGCGAGCCTTGCGCTGAGCGCCTCACGTACGAAGCGCTCGGCAAGTCTCTGCAGGAGTTCCTCGATTCGCTTGGAGTGCCGATCCTCGTCATCGAGGAGGGACCGAGAGTGCGGACGGCGAACCGCCAAGCTTGTGAGCTTCTCGGCAAGCCGGTCGAGGAGATTCAGGGACGAAAGGGCGGGGAGGTCATCGAGTGCGTGTACTCCAGGATGCCAGGCGGTTGCGGCGAGAACATCCATTGCGAGAGCTGCACGATTCGGACCACGGTCCTGGAGACGTTCGCCTCGGGAAAGAGCCAAGAGCGGGTGGTCGCCTATCCCGACATCTACTCCGTCAAGGAGGTCAAGAAGGTGTGCCTCGAGATCTCGACGGAGAAGGTCGGCGGCCTGGTCCTGTTGCGCATCGACGATCTGAGAACGGAGGGCGAGGCTGGAGGCGAGGCCGACCGCGTCACGCCTTCCCCCGAGTAGCGGCCGGCTTCGCGTGCCGCGCCAGCCCCCCCGACCGAAAGGACCCCCGATGGCCCTGAGCGCATTCGATGACGCGACGCACGAACCGTCCGACGATGACCTCGCCGCGATGCTCGGCCGCTCCCACGCGAGCTGGGCAGCGCTGACGGAGCACCTCGAGTCCACGTATACTCCGTTGACCGTCGATTGGAACTGGGCCGGCGCGAAGTGGGGCTGGTCGCTGCGCTTGAAGCGGAAGAAGCGGACGATCCTCTACTTGACGCCGTGCCGCCGTCATTTCCTCGTCGGCTTCGCTCTGGGCGAGAAGGCCGTGCGGGCGGCGCACGAGAGCGATCTGCCGCCCTCGGTTCTCGAGACGATCGACGCAGCGCCGAGGTACGCCGAGGGCCGCGGCGTGCGGCTCGAGGTGCGCTTCAAGAAGGACGTCCGCGCGATCGAGGCGCTCGCCGCGATCAAGATGGCGAACTGACGCACGGGCTGACCACGCCCGCAGCGGGCCGTCCTGGCGGGACTCCGGCCCCCGGGGAACGCTAGCGTTTGACTCTCGACGGGATTTGCTAGAGACTGCGCCAGGCTTTTCCGTGCTCATCGCCTTCCGGATGCGCAAGCGGCAAAACAAGGAGAGTCCGTCGTGAAGAACCTCATCGCCATTGGCGCGCTCGTCATCGTGGCTGTCGCCTTCATTCTGGTCGGCGTCCTGCGCAAAGGGGGAGGCGACGGTGAGCTAGTGATCGGCGTGATCCCGAAGGGGACCACGCACGACTTCTGGAACTCCGTGCACGCTGGCGCCAAGAAGGCGGCGGGCGAGGTCGACGTCAAGATCTCCTGGATCGGCTCGGAGCGCGACGACGACCGCATCAAGCAGATCGAGATCATCGAGGACCTCATCACCCGGAAGGTCTCCGGTATCGTCGTCGCCCCCATCGACGAGAACGCTCTCGTGCCGGTGATCGAGAAGGTCCATGACAAGGGGATCCCGTGCGTCGTCATCGACTCGGCCGTCAACACCGAGAAGTACGTCTGTTTCGCCGTGACGGACAACTACAAGGGCGGCGTCCTCGGGGCAAGGCGGATGGGCAAGATCCTCGACGGCAAGGGCAAGATCCTCGTCATCAAGTACTCGCCGGGCTCCGCGTCGACGACGAAGCGCGAGAACGGCTTCATGGACACGATCGCCAAGGAATTCCCCGAGATCGAGATCCTCGAGCACAAGTACGGCCTGAATACCGTCGAGACGGCTCTGCAAGCCGCCGAGGATCTCCTGACCAAGTACGCCGACGTCGACGGCATCTTCGCCTGCAATCAAACGACGACCGAAGGGGCTCTCCAGGCGTTGAAGCAGCAGGGGCGGGCCGACAAGATCAAGCTCGTCGGTTTCGACTCCGGCGAGCTGCTGACCAGCGCGCTCAGGGATGGCGTGATCGACTCGCTGGTCGTCCAGAACCCGTTCGAGATGGGCTACTTCGGCGTCAAGGCCGTCGTCGCGAAGATCCGCGGCGAGGACGTCGTCAAGAAATACGACACGGGCGTCGAGCTGGTCACCCAGGAGAACATCGACACGCCGAAGATCAAGACGCTGCTGGGCGAGGAATGACAGAAGCGGGCACGCCGTCGGATTCCCCGGTCGCGCTGAGGATGACGTCGATCGACAAGCGGTTCGGGCCCGTCCAGGCGCTGCTCGACGTGAGCTTCACGGTCCGCACGGGCACCGTGCACGCGCTGGTGGGCGAGAACGGCGCCGGCAAGTCGACGCTGATGAAGATCCTCGCCGGCGTGTACCAGCCCGATGCCGGGCAGATCGAGATCCAGGGAGAGGGCTGCTCCTTCGAGGGCCCGGGCGATGCGCTCGAGGCCGGTGTCTCGATGATCTATCAGGAGCTCGACCTGGCCGAGCACCTGACGGTCGCCGAGAACGTCTTCCTCGGATCGGAACCTCGCGGCCCGCTTCCCTTCTCCGTCGACAATCGCAAGGTCGTGGCCGACACCGCCCGGCTCGCCGAGCGCTTCGGGTTCGACGTCGATCCTCGCGCGACCGTCGAGGATCTGGCGACCGGCGATTGTCAGATTGTCGAGATCCTCAGAGCGTTGCGTCGCGACGCTCGAATCATCGTCATGGACGAGCCGACCTCGTCTCTGTCGGAGCGCGAGGCGGAGCGTCTGTTCGAGGTGATCCGGGGGCTGCGGGAGCGCGGCATCGCGATCGTCTACATATCGCACCGCCTGGAGGAGATCGTCGACCTCGCCGACGAGGTCAGCGTCTTGCGCGACGGTCAGGTCGTCCACTCGGAGGCCGTCCATGCGCTGGACATCCCGAAGATCGTCGCCCACATGGTCGGGCGCGAGCTCACCGATTTCTTCCCGCCGCGCGAGGTCAAGATCGGCGACGTTCTGGTCTCCGTCGAGAACCTGAGCTCGGATGCCGGACCGGAGGACGTGTCGTTCAGCATCCGCCGCGGCGAGATCGTCGGGCTCGGCGGACTGGTCGGCGCCGGGCGGACCGAGGTGGCCCGCGCGATCTTCGGTGTGGATCGGAGGACGTCCGGCACGATCTCGATCGACGGCGAAGAGCTGGAGATCCACACGCCCGCCGAGGCGATCGCGAACGGCATGGCCTTCCTGACCGAGGATCGCAAACGCACCGGGCTTTGCCTCGGGCTCGCGTGCAGCTGGAACGTGACCTTGCCGAACCTCGCGCGTCTCGGCATGTCGCACTATATCCACCCCATGCGAGAGGATGCGATCGCCGAGGACGCTGCGTCGAAGATGCAGATCCGGTGGTCGGGTCCTCGCGCTTCCGTCGACTCGCTCTCCGGGGGGAACCAGCAGAAGCTCCTCATCGCGCGTTGGCTCTTGGCGGAGTCGAGGTTCATGATCTTCGACGAGCCGACGCGTGGCATCGATGTCGGTGCCAAGAAGGAGGTGTACACCTTCCTCAACCAGCTGGCTGGCAAGGGCAAGGCGATCCTGTTGATCTCGTCGGAACTGCCGGAGCTGTTCGGAGTGGCGGACCGGATTCTGGTCATGCGTCGCGGTCGTCTCGTCGGCAACCTGGTGGCGGCCGAGACGACGCCCGAAGAGGTCATGCACCTGGCGGCAGTGGAGAATGATTGAGTACGGCCTATGAACAAGATGGTGCGACAGCTGTTGCCCTTCGGCAGCTTGATCCTGATCATCTGCGCGCTGTCAGCGTTGAAGCCGGACACGTTCCTGACGCTGGACAATTTCCTCAACGTGCTGCGGCGTTCCAGCGTCAACGGCATCATCGCCGTCGGCATGACCTCGATCATCATCTCGGCCGGCATCGATCTTTCGGTGGGATCCATGCTCGCTTTCGCCGGCATGATCGGCGCTCTCGTCATGACCTCGCTGGGCGTCACCGATCCGGAGACGGGGAAGCTCGTGATCGGACCGGGCGCTCAGGTCGTCGGCACGTTCGCCGGGATCCTGACGGGGCTCGTCTGCGGGTTCGTCAACGGCGGCTTGATCACGAAGCTCAAGCTGCCGCCGTTCATCGTGACGCTGGGGACGATGAGCGCCTTTCGGGGCATCACCTACGTGATGAACGACGGTGAGCCCTACAACGTGATCGACTACACGAGTCTCGGCGAGGGTACCTTCCTGGGAGTACCAGTTTCGGTTCTCATCTTCGCCGCGATCGTCGGGGCCGCCGCCGTGCTTCTCAAGTTCAGCCGGATGGGGCGGTACACGTACGCCATCGGCTCGAATCGCGAAGCCACGTTCCACGCCGGTATCCACGTCGACAGAACGCTGATCGCGATCTACACGATGACCGGGCTCCTCGTGGGCATCGCGGCAATGATCGCGACGAGCCGGACCGTCTCCGCGCAGCCGACGGCGGGCATCACTCTCGAGCTCGATATCATCGCGGCCGTCGTGATCGGCGGAGCCAGCCTCGCCGGTGGGCGAGGCACGATTATCGGCACGATCATCGGGACGCTGCTGATCAGCTTCCTCAGGAACGGCTGCACGCTGCTGGGGATCTCGACGAACGTCCAGCTGATCGTGATCGGGGCGATCATCATCGCGGCCGTCTCGGTGGACCAGCTCGCTCGAACGCGCGCGGACGCGAGTCGGAACTGACGGGAGGCCGGCTCGGGCGGGCTGCAGGCGCGGTTTCGAGTGCGTCGGGACGCCGTGTCCGGGGGCGAGCTCGTGGAGCGTAGGCAAAGTCCGCCCTTTTCTCAACTTGCGTCGCGCCGTGTGCCGAAAACTCGATGGACTCCTCCGGAGCCCCACTTACAATGATCGTCGAAGCAAGTTGCGACGCGGGTCTCGGCCGCCGCGTCCCGAGCAGGCGCGTAAGTCTGCCCGGGAGTGAATGGGTTTCGCGGTCTCGACGCGAACCGGCGGTCTCGACCGTGTTGCGGGAAAACCTCCGTCTACCGGGAAAGGCGTGGCGTGCCCTCGGGCCGCGCCGTGGAGGGGAGGCGGAAGCCAAGCGCGTCGAGGGCGCCAGGTCAACGCGGAGACGCAAATGAACCGATACGGAATCTCCTCGGTCGCGTGCTGGACCCTCGTGGCTTGTCTCGTCAGCTCGGGGCCGGCGACTGCCGGCGACGCCGTCACTGACGCGATCGACGCCGGCGTCGAGTACATGATGAAGCAGATCCAGGGCAAGCGGGTCGCCAGCAAGCACGCCGCCGGCCAGGTGTCGCTCGAGACCTACGCCCTTCTCGTCTCGGGTGTCTCCCACAAGGACCCCGTCGTTCGCGGCAACCTCGAGTGGCTGCGCGATCAGGGCACGGCCGGCAAGCGGCACACCTACACGCTCGCGTGCTACATCTTCGCCCTCGACGCGGCGATCTCGCAGATCGAGCAGGATCGCATGATGCTCGCCCCGCGGAAGATTCGGAATCAGTTCCGCGACGATCCGCGCATCGGAAGGGAGTACCGGCCGATGCTCTCGAAGGCCGTCGGCACTCTCGCCAGCATGCAGGGGAAGCACGGCGGGTGGAACTATAGCAACCCGACGACGCGCTTCGACAACTCGAACACGCAATTCGCCGTGCTCGGTCTCGGAGTCGGCGCGAAGCGCAACGTCGACATCGACAAGTCGGTCTGGATCGGTATCGTCGACCACTTCGTCAAGGGACAGCAGGAGAAGGGGCCGAAGACGGATCGACGCATCACGCTGATGACGCCGACCGACAAGGAGGAGCGCGACCACGACATCACGCTTCGCGGCAGTTCGCGAAAGAGCGGCAGCTCGAGCCGTCGGGGCAAGAAGGACGATCCCAAGTCGAAGGGGCGGACGGTCGTCAAGCCGCCGGCGCCGGAGGTCGGGCTCGAGGACATCGAGGTGTTCAGCCGAGGCTGGAACTACGCCGGCGATTGGAAGTCGCGCAAAGCCACCTGGAACATGACCTGCGCCGGTCTCTCGTCGTTGATTCTCGCGCGCCAGAACCTCGAGCGCAGCCTCGATCGCGAGCAGGCCGCGGCCCTCAACAAGGCGATCCGCGACGGCTACGGCTGGGTGATGACTCACTGGACGCCGACCCACAGCAAGTACGGCATCTACAGCCTCGAGAAGGCGGCCGACCTCGGCGAGGTGAAGAAGTTCCACGAGAACGACTGGTACAAGCAGGTGTCGGAGTTCCTCGTCAAGGAACAGCATGACACCGGCAGCTGGCCGGGTGGCGGGGCGCACGGCGAGAAGGACATGCGCGTCGCGACCTCGTTCGCTCTGCTCGTCCTGAATCGCGCGACGACGCTGCTGACGAAGAACCCGATGCAGCGCATCGTGCTCTCCGGAAAGGGCGGCGCGGACGATCCGAACGACCGCAATTGGGTATACGTGCCGAAGATCGACCGCACGCTGCACTTCCCGAGCCTCATGCGGCACATTCGGATGCGGCCGCACGTGACGCTCATCGCGTTCCTGGACGATATCGTCAAGTCGTACCCGGAGGAGTGGCGGGGCGAGCTCATCCCCGAGATGGTGCGGGTCCGCGACGGCTTGAAGAGCAAGTCCGCGCTGAAGCGGATCGACAAGTACCTCGAGATGATCACCGGGTCCGAGTACGAGGACTCCGCGGACTACTCGAAGTGGCACCGCCGCTGGGAGCGCGTGATGAAGATCGGCTCCGAGAAGCGCAAGCAGAACGTTCCTGATCTGCTGAGCTACTACAAGAGCACGAGCAAGAGCGCCAGCTTGAAGCAGACGATCATGTGGGCGCTCGTGCAGTGCAATTCGCGCGACGCGCTGCCTCTGTTCATGGCCGATCTCTCGAACTCGGACGCGGCGATCCGCGCGTCGGCGTACTCCAGCCTCAAGGCGTTCTACATCGACCTGCCGCCGCCGTTCAGCCCGAAGGGTAGCTCTTCGTCGCGCGAGAAGCAGATCGACGTCATCCGGTCGTGGTGCGAGAAGCAGGAAGCGCGACTCGGCGGCTGATCCGCGTCCGCTGACCGTACTAGGGACCATCGATGCCGGCTATCGACGCGAAGACGACGGTCTGTGCCCTCTTCGGCCATCCCGTCGGCCACTCCCTGTCGCCCGCGCTGCACAACGCCGCATTCGAGGCGCTCGACCTTCCCTTCGTCTACGTCGCTCACGACGTGGAGCCGGGGCAGGTCGGCAAGGCGCTCGAGGGCGTGCGCGCCATGGGCTACCGTGGTCTGTCCGTCACCATTCCGCACAAGGTCGAGGCGATGCACGGTGTCGACGAAGTCGTCGAGACGGCGCAGGTCATCGGCTGCATCAATACCGTCGTCAACGACAACGGTCGCCTGATCGGCTACAACTCGGACGGCCTCGGCGCTCTCGGCGCGCTGCGCGATGCCGGCGCGGATCCGCAGGGCAAGCGTGTGCTGGTGCTCGGCTCGGGCGGTGCGGCTCGGGCCATCGCCGTGACGCTCGCGCGCGAGGCACCGCCGGCCGACATCGCGATTCTCGGCGTCGTGCCGGAGGAGCTCGAGCGGTTGGTCGGCGACGTCGGACAGCGGGGCCAGTCCGCGGTCCGCGGCGCGGAGCTGACCGACGAGTCGTTGGCGCGCGCGTTGGCCGAAGCGGAGATCGTGCTGCACTGCTCGCCGATCGGCATGCATCCGAAGGTGGAGCAGAGCCTCGTGCCTGCGGAGCTCCTGCGCTCGGACCTGGTCGTGTTCGACGCGGTCTACAATCCGCGTCGAACGAAACTTCTCGCGGACGCCGACGCGGCCGGTTGCCGAACGATCGAGGGCATCGAGATGTTCCTCGGTCAGGCCTACGTGCAGTTCGAGCTTTGGACCGGCCAGAAGGCTCACCGTGAGGTGATGCGACGCGTCGTGGAGGCAAACCTGTGAACGTCGTTCTGGTCGGCTATCGGGGCACGGGCAAGAGCGTCGTGGCCGAGCAAGTCGCTCGCGACCTCGGCCTGACGGTCGTGTGTCTCGACAAGGAGCTCGAGCACAAGGCCGGAAAGAGCATTCCCGAGGTCGTGGAGGACGTCGGCTGGTCCGGTTTCCGAGACCTCGAGGAGGAGGTCGTCGCGACGTTCGCCGCCGAGGACGGTCAGGTGATCGACTGCGGTGGGGGAGTGATCGAGCGCGAGGACAACTTCGAGCGTTTGCGCGCCGCGGGGCCCGTGATCTGGCTCAAGGCGACGCCGGCGACCATCGTGGCGCGAATTCAGGGTGACGATCAGCGCCCATCGCTGACCGGCACGCAGAGCTTCACCGACGAGGTCGTCGAGGTCCTGACGCGACGCGTGCCGTATTACGGTCGCATCGCCCACCACGAGGTCGAAACCGACGGGCGAGCCGTCGAGCAGATCGCCGCCGAGATCGTCGAGTTCGTCTTGAGCGCCTGACGCACGGCGTCGCAGGCGGGCGCGCGTCCGGAGTCGGCGATCTTCCGAGAAGTCGGTGCAATCGGCCGCCGCGCCGGGCGACTCGTCTCCGAGAGAGGTCTCCGACCCGGGTAGGAATGCGGATTCCACCGTCGCGAGCCGAGACAGTAGCAGGCGCGTTTCGACGCGATTACCATGACAGTCCGATGGACGGTTCGTCGAGCGGTCGAGATCATGCGAACGAGGGTGTCAACGTGATGCGAAAACCCTGGTGGCTGGCCGCAGCCGGCTTCGCGCTGATCGCGTCCGGCGGTGCGTGGTACGTGATCTCCGGCGACGACTCGGGAGACCCGCTGGCCCGATCCGGAGAGGGACAGGGTCTCCGCCCAGTCACGTCGGTCGCGCCCGACCTGACGGGCGAGCCTCTGTTCCCGTTCGGAAACCTCTACCTCGACGGGCGCAGCGCGTGGTTGCGGCGTCAGTTCGCGACGGATCGCGAGACGCTTCTCGGGCTCACGGACTCGCCGCCGGAGTTCGAGTGCACGCCGGTAGTGTTCCGCGATCCATTCACCGAGGGGGCGTGGGTCGCCGAGCTCGTCGCGGAGGACATCGAATTGCGCGAGGCCGTCGAGGGCCAGACCGTCGATACGGCCGCGGCGTTCGTCATCGAGGGCATCGAGCCGCTCGAGCTCCTTCTGTTCATCGCGTGCTCCGACTACCGCGGCCTGCTGGATGACGGCAAGGTGGACGTCGAGTGGATCTTCCCCGGCGAGACACCCCCCGACGAGTGCTTGTCGCCGGCGCCCGACCTCGCGCCGCAGCAGATGCTGACTCACGAGCGCTGGAAGCGTCCGCTCGCGTCGCCGACCGACGTCTGGTTCGTCAACGACTTGCGGCCCGACGGCGACTGTCAGTACATGGTGTACGAAGCGTGGCGCAATTGCGGCGACGACTCCCACGCGAGCGTGCGCCTGAACTCGGGTCAGTATGCCGTCGTGCCTTGCGCGCAGGGCACGGCGATCCGCATCCACAACTACTACAGCGGGCAGGCCATCCCGCCGCTGATGGGCGGGATCGTCGTCAGCATGACGAAGAGTTACTACCGGCGAGTCGAGAAGACCCTGCAGGAACACGCGCCGACGTGGGAGCCGTCCGACCGCGCGCGTCAGTGGTTCGCGGGCTTCATGAAGTAGCGCGCTGGGCGTCAGCGGCGCGGCGAGGTCGATCCCCGGTTCGTCGTGGCGCGGCTGGTCGTGCCGCGACCGGCGCTGCTCGTTCTTCCCGTCGACCTCCCGGGCGCGGAGCCGGTCCGGCCGCCGACGCTGCGGCCCGACTGCCACTCGCTGTGGGGCGGCAGGTAGATGAACAGATTGTTCGTCTCCGGGTGGGTAACGACCCGGACGTTCGGACCGTACTGCGCCGACAGCAGATCCTGCAGCGTGTCTGCCATGCCCTCGGCGCGCAGCCAGCGCACCGGGTACATCAGCGTGCGGTTGTAGCGGATCGCGTACTCGCCGCGTCGCAGCGGACCGGTGTCGCCGTTCAGCTCGTCGATGATCTCGCGGGGCGACGGTTCGCGACGCGGCGCTGGCGTCTTGATTCGCGTGACCGCCGGAGGGGCGCTGCCGGCGGCGCGCTTCAGCCCGCTGACGTTGGCGAGACCGCGGGGCTCGAAGTAGCCGCAGCCGAGCGCCCCGCAGAGCGCGAGGAGCGTGGCGGTTCGTCCGATTCGGGTCGTCGCTCGCACCGGTGGCCTCTCGAGACGGTTTTGCGGTCGAGTCTCCATCGTAACCCCGGCCGACGCGGATCGAGCGCGGTTTTCCCGGTAGCTTCAGGATGTCGGGGGCGACGCCCCGTCGCGGCCACGCCAGGCCATGCCGATCTCGACGATGAGCGCGACGACGAGCATGGCCCCGGCTGCGACGAACACGACGCCCGGCCAGTCGCTCTGCGCTCGGACGATCTGCCCGCACACGAGCGGTCCCACCGTCATGCCGAGCGACAGGATGCCCTCGTGGAGGCCGCTGTTGCGCCCCGTCTGATGCGGCACCGCCAGGCCGTAGTAGAGGCTCGAGTAGTAGCTCAGACCCGCGAAGAGCCCCAAGAGCGGCAGGGCCGCGAAGAACGGCCACGCGCTGCGCGACCACGCGACGACGATCAGGGCGACCGCCGCGGCGCTCTGCAGCAGCACGAGCCAGCCTCGCGAATAGTGCCAGCCGGCCCACCACCGCAGGACGCCGAAGAACACCCAGCGCGCGACATTGAGGCTGAAGAGCATCCACGCGAGCACGCCGAGCGAAATGTCGAGGTCGCCGCAGACGTGCGGCAGCAGGTAGACGATGCCGTGGAACGAGAACATCGCCGCGAAGTTGGCGACCCACGCGACACGGAGGAAGCGGAGCGCGTCGGGGGCGGAGACGGGGGCGGCGTCGGAGTCGGTGTCGGTGTCGGAGTCGGAGTCCGTGTCGGTGTCGGGGGCGCAGGCCGGGACGGGCGCGCACGCCCCGGCCGCGGCGGGGGCGGGGCCCGCGGACGGGGCGGGGTGGGGGGGGGCGGGGGCGGCGGTGTCGGTGTCGGACGCCACGGCCGTGCGCGGTGCGATGAGCAGGAACGCCAGGCCAGCGCAGGCCGCTGCCGAGGCGAGGCTCGGCGTCGAGCCGAGTGCGGCGTACAGGCCCGACCCGGCCAGGCTGCCGACGCAGATTCCCGCGGCCCACCACAGGTTGAACGTGCCGAGGGTGCGCCACAGCGCGCGGGGTGGGCTCGCCGTGGCGAGGTCCGTTTCGAGCGACGGCCAGAAGAGTCCGAGCCCGCCTCCGAACAGGGCGCCGGCCGTGGCCAGGAGCGCGACGCTGTCCGCGAGGAACGCCACGGGCACGGCGAGCGCGAGGATCGCGGCGGCGCCGACGAGGTGCAGCCGCAGATGAGAACGCCGCGCCAGGATGGCTCCGGACAGGAAGCTCGTCGCGGTCAACGCGGCGGTCGCGATGGTCCCGAGCAGGCCCGACACACCCGGACCGGCGTCTAGGCCGTGCTTCGCGTGGACCGCCACGAAGACGAAGAAGCAGAACGCGGCCGTGTCCATCGCGAACGAGGCGACGTAGAGGCGCAGGCGCGAGCGTCTCGCCGCTACTTCCGCGGCGGAGCGCGTCACCAGATCCTCGTGATCAGCTCGCGATCGACCTCGAAGACCTTGCCGCCGAGGCGGATCTTGCGCGGCCCGAAACCCCGGTACAGCCGCACGCTTTCGGCGCGGAGGAACATCTTGCCCTCGAGCGACAGCACCGTGAAGAACGCGGGCTTGTCGTACTCGATACCGCCGGCTTCGATCGCGTGGAACGCGCGGAAGAACGGATGGCGCACGAGGAAGCCGTACTGCGGCAGGACGGTCTTGGTGTCCTCGTCCCTGTACGGCTCGGTCCCGAAGTTCACGAGGACGCGCAGATCGGCGCCGAACCACGATTCCTGCACGCTGCCGTCGTCGGTCAACGAGCGGTGCATCATGAGCCGCGTGCGAGCGCGCAAGCGCGCGAGATGCGACGCGACCTCGTACGTGTTCTTGATGAAGATGTCCTGCGCGTCGAGCTCCTTGCCCTCCGACCAACCGCCAGCGCGTGCAAAGACTCCCCCGGCCGACTTCAGGGCCGCGTCGGATGCGTCCCTGCCGTCACCATCGCCGAGTTCGTAGACGGGCACCTCGCCGCAGAGGAGGTGCGCCAGGAAGGCGGCCGCATCCGTCGGGCCGAGCGCCTTGCCGGCCGTCACCATGCGCGTCGCGTGACCGAAGCATGCGGGGAAGAGCGGAAACACGTCACGCGATAGAGGAGATCGCAGCTTGTCGTCGATGCCGCCCTCTAGGTACGCCGCAAACGGGACGTCGAGGCGGCTCGCAGGCGCCGCGCCGAAGAGACCGAACATCTCGACGGCGTAGTCGGCGAGTTCGCGTCGCGCGTCGCCGAGCGTGTCCCAATCGACGGGCTGTGTCGCCGAGAGAGCGTGTGTCGGCTCGCGGACGACGATGAGGCGGGGGGCGTAGAGGTCGCGCAATCGCGTGAAGCCCTCGTCTTGACGCGCGAACTCGAGCGCTCGACGCCAGCCGCGCGTGCGGCTCGCGTCGTCACCCGTCAGCGGTGCGTGCAATTGGTCGCGGTCGACCGCGAGGCCGAGGAGGTATCCGCTCGCGCGCAGCGATTCGGACAGCTTCGCGAGCCCCTGCGTGCCGCCCGCCGCGCTCGCCGCCGTCCACGCCGATTCGTCGAGACCGCTCGCGTCGCCGATCCAATCGTCGAGCACGAACAGCGCCTGGTCGATCTCGAGATCGCGTCGCAGATGCGTCGCGGCTTGCTCGAGCTTCGCGAATGTCGTGCGCGCGTCGCCACCCGCGGCCAGCGGCCCGGCGCTGCGCGTCATGATGGACTGCCGGAAGACCGCCGCACCGAGAAGCGCGCGCAGCTCGGGCTTGGCCCCTGTCTTGTAGCGCAGCGAGCGCACCTCGAAGCGGCGCTCGTCCATCGTGCGGTACGTGCGGATGAGCTCCATCGGACCGAGGTCGACGTCGGTCACGCAGAGCAGGTGCACCTCGCCCGCGACGTCGGCGAGCTCGAGGGACGCGAACAGGCCGTCACGTCCCGGGAACGAGTCATCGTCGACGCGACGTCGCGCGATGCGCACCTCGAAGGCGGGGTCGTCCCAGAACGCGATCAACGGCGTGTCTTGTCGCACGATGCCGAGCACGGGCATCGTATAGGCTTCCGGCGCAGATGCGCCGTCCGCGTCCGACGTCTTCGGCGCGGCGCCGAGCGGAAAGCCTCGCAGGCGGACGTCCTCGGTGGCCTCGGTGGATGCACCGGCGCGAAGCCACAGACCGGTTCCGCGTGCGGCGGCCATGGCGCCGTCGTCCGCATCCGTCGTCCACATCGCGCCGTCGAGCAGAACGACGCTCGCGACGCGATCGCGACTCTCGCGCGGCACCTCGAAGCCCAGGACGAGCGTGCCCAGCTCCTGCTGGTGACGCAGCTCGATCCACACCGGCGGCACTTCGCCGGCGCTCGATGCGGCTCGGAAGCGGATCTTCTTCGTGCCCGCGTCGAGTCGGTCGACGCGATCGATCGGCAGGACGCGACCGTCGACGAGCCGCACTGAAGCGAAGCCGCGCCGTCCCCACGACGAGAAGAACCGCACGCCGTTGCGGCGCGTCTCGAGCGAAAAGCTCGAGTCGTGCCGATCCATGAGGCTCCGGAACGCGCCGCCGTCGCGCGCGCCGGGTTCGTGCGCCCAGGACGCCAGCGCCGCACGGCGCGCCGCGATGGCATCCTGTCCGAGGGGCCCTTCGGGGTCGGATCGGTCGCCGTCGACCGGCGCCGGGTCCTGCGCCGAGGCCATGCTGGCGATCGGACCGCACGCCGCGGCAGCCAGCACGATGCCGATGGCGCACGCCATGCGAGGACAGCGGCGCGAACTGCGGCGTGAACGAATCGGGAACGTCGACACGCTCAACGACCGTCCTTCTTGTCGCCGCCGAAGAGGCCCGAGGCGCCCTTGCGCAGCGCGTCGAGGCCGGACTCCGCCGCGTCCTCGATGACGCCCTTCCCGTCGCCGGTGTCGCCGTCCTTCTTCTCGTCGCCGTCCTTGGCGTCCTTCTTCGTGCCGGGTAGGAGGCTGTCGATCGCGCCCTTCACCGCGTCGGCCGCATCGCTATCGCCGATCGCCTTGTCGATCTCCGAGCCGACTTTCTCGGTGACGTCGGCCTGCAGCTTGGCGGCCTCGTCGCGCACCAATGCCTCGGCCTTCGCGAGCTGCGCGTTTGCGAACGCCTTGCCGCCCTGGACGACGAGATTCTGCACCGTGTCGCCCCAATGGAATTGCGGGCTCGTCAGCGTGCCGTCGATCGTCAGGTCGGCGATGTCGAGCGGTGTGTCGCCGAGGAGCTTCGACGCCTCGTTGAACGCGTTGACGAACTCCAGCGCGTTGACGCCGGCGACTGTGTCCTCGCCGTCCTTCGTCGCGAGGCGAACGCCCTGGAAGCTCAGCTTCGGTGCCAGGTCGATCTTCTCCTCGCCGTCGAGGCCGACCTTCGTGGCGAGCGCGATGAATCCGGACTCGAGCTTCACGGGGAGCGAGTCGCCGACCAGCGCGTTGATCACGTCGACCGGGAGCTTGCCCGTCGTGAGATCGACGCCGTAGCTCGGCACGTCGGAGCGGAAGTCGACGTCGATATCGAGCTTCAGCGCGGCGCCGGCCATCTGGCCTTCGAGGTCGAGCGCCATCGGCTGGTCGTGGAGGTCCGGGCGGCTCGACAGGCCCGTGATCGAAGCCGAGGCGCTCTCGATGGTCGTCAGCTTGCGGGCCGTTGCGGCAGCGTCGCCGGCACCGTCGGATTCCTGCTCGCTGAGATCGATGACCAGGCCGTCCGCGACGATGCGCTTGACGACCATGCCGGGGCGCTGAGCGAACGGATAGCGCACGCGGCGGTCGTAGTAGTCGAGATCGTCGCGATCCCCCTCATCCTCCCGGCCGATCTGCGGCAGCTTCTCGCGGACCTTCTGCAGCTTCTCGTACCAATCGCGCGCCGACTCGATCCAATCGTCGACGGTCTTCTCGTCGCCTGGCTCGGTCGGGGCGGACTCCTCGTCCTCGCCGCCGAGGTCGCCGACGTTGGGCGAGCCGTCCGGGCGCCGGCGCACGTCGACACGCGGCGTCGTGAGGCGAACCTCCTCGACGACGACGCGACGGCGCAGGAACTCGTTCATGTTGACATCGAGCTCGGCGCCGGCGGCGTTGAAGACCTTCTGCTTCTCGTCGACGCCGGGTGGGGGGGCGGCTTCGGCGGCTGCCTTCGGCGCAGACGCGATGAGCAGCTCGGCGAACTCGAAATCGCCCGTCAGAAGCCCGAGGCCGACCTCGGCCACCTTCCAGCGTGCGGCGGGATTGTCGGTGCCGACGCTGTTGACCTGCCAGCGCGCCAGCGGATTGAGGCCGAGGAAGTACAGCGCGCCGCCTACGACGACGATGACGGCGAGCACCTTCCAGCGAATCCAGCGCAGCGGGTTCATGGCTCTCCCCTAACCGATGAAGATGAACCGCAGGACCTTGACGAACCAGAAACCCGTCAGCCAGCGGAAGAACCGGTTCTTCGACAGCTTCTCGTGCGCCCAACGGCGATAGGCGATCACGGTCAGACGCAGCGGCACGAATTGCACCGCTCCGACGACGAGGCCGAATACGACGCCGCCGAGGATGGCCGGGACTTCGAGGCCGAGCCACGCCGCGCCCGGGGCGTTGAGCAACCAGGTCCAGAAGGACCGCAGGCCGTCGGAGTACAGGAGCGCGTGACCGATCTGATCGAAGAGCGCGACGCCGCCGACGACGGTGATCGCGCGTCCGATGAACCAGAACAGAAGCCCGGCCGAGATCTGCACGCGTAAGACGAGCAGCAGCACGAGCAGCAACCAGAACATGCCGCTCGTCATCGGGACGCAGCCGGCCGTCAAGCCGAACGCGGCGCCGAAGGCGATCGCCGACGGGCTAGCATCGGCGCTGAGCGCCTTGTAGGCCCTGCGAATCCAGATCAACACGAACATGGCTTCATCCGTTCACACGACCGGAACGCCCCTCCGATCGATGCGCCGCACGGGCCCGAGATCGATCGGCGGCGGGCGTCGAAACTCGCCCGGCATTGTAAGTGGGCCACCGGTCGAGTCAACCGGCGCCACGCGTCGCGCTTCGACAGGAGCCGCAGATTCGAACGTACCGCGCGCTCTCAGAACCTGCGGCTCTCTCGGGGCGGACTCCCGATTCTTCCCCCGGGAATGTACCACGAGTTCGAGAGAACGGTCGAGCCAGCCGAGCAGTGGCCATCGATCCTCTTCTCTCCGGCTGCCGCCCAGTACATCGATCTTTCCACGACGATGGGCACATCCGAATGGGCATGAATAGAGAAGTCCCTTCCGGCGAGCTCCGAGATCCGGTTGAGGTGAACGTTCTGGCGACTTCGGGCAGGCACGGTGACGAGTCGCCCCTGGAGCTTCTTCCCCTCGCTTCCGAAGAAGCGGAGAGGTACTCTTGCCTCGGATGTCGTCGGGTTGAGGATGGTCAGCCACTCCTCGAAGTCGTTTCCGGTAAAGCCCTCCGCGAAATACCAGTCCAGAGCCGGGGATGGAGAGCCAAGGGCTGAATGAGCGCCGGCCCACTTCACTCCTCCCGGATCCCAGTACATGGTTCTCTCCGCGACGATGGGAGCATCGGACTGGACGGCCACCGACACATCGAGGTCACGAGAGCCGACGATCTGATTGACTTTGACCGTGCCTCGTGCGCCGGCTCTCAGATGCACTCTCGTCTTCGATCCGAGTTCGCCGTGCTCCGAGAAGAGACGCAGCTGAACGGTGGCGTCGGTCTTCAGCGGGTTCGCAAGGGTGATGAACTCCTCGAACCGATCTTTCGTGCTGCCTTCCGCGAAGTACCACGAGCGCGATAGAGAGGCGGCGGCCAAGGAGCCGCTGCCAGCAGTTCCTCTGCGTCCACCCGCATCCGAGATCGCCTGTCGGCTGACCGCAATCGGACTGTCCGAGCGGACAGAGAACCCGAGTTCGGCATTCCTCGGAACGCCGGTAGTCCGGAGCCTGACTTGACGACAGCTTCTCGGCGACACCGCAACGTCGAACTCCGAATCATGGGCTCCTCCGGAAGTCAAACAGCGCACCGTCACCATGGCGCTTGATTCGAGGGGATTCAGTATCGACAGGTAGGGGTCGAAGGAGCTGCCTGTATATCCCTCGGACATGTACCAGGTGTTCGACAGCCGAGGGGACCCGAGTATCGAGAGACCCGAAGTGTCGACGGGACGCCCATCGCTCCAGTAGGAGGTTCTCTCCGCCAGGAGAGGAATGTCCGAGGTGACGACGATTCCGAGTGAAGCGGCGTCGCCCCGTATGACCCGGTTCACATGAATCGTGTGACGACTGTGGGCCGGAACGATACAGTCGGTGGTCAAGGCCCGAGCGCTCTCGGAGCGGAGGAGGGTTATCTCGACCCTGGCCTCCGTGAGGGTCGGATTCAGCAGGGTGAGCCGCTCCTGGAAGGGGCTCGGCTCCTGAGCTCGGCAGGGGGTGATTCCGAGACCTGCGATGAGGAGTAGCACGAGGATCAAGGCGCGGAGGCCGAGGGGAGCTGAAGCGTCCTGGCGTGTTCCCTGCGGATGAAGCAACGCCGATCGGTTCTTCTCGGGTGACATGGTGGTTCTTCGAGATTCTTCGCGTGCGATCATGGACGGCTCTCTTCCTCCAGAGTAACAGAGGCGGAAAGGAAGTGTCGCGGCTTGCGTCACGGCAACAGCAAGGCGGCAGCGAGCCGAACGACAGCCGCGCGTCGTGGCAGCGCTTCAGGTCGAAGGAGTGACCACACGAGGATCCCAGGCACGACTCGGCAACGTCGCTTCCCGCCGTCGGGCTCCTACCCGCCCTCCGCGGCGCGCAGCGTCTCGAGCGCCGTGCGTGCGACGGTCTCCGGGTCGGGCTCGTAGTCGAACGGCTCGCTCGAGACCCACCCCTCGTAGCCGCTCTCGCGGAGGGCGCGCAGGATCGGGCCGAACTCGGTCGAGTCCATGCCGGGGCCCTTGCCGCTCGGGTCGTTTACGTGGAAGTGGCCCGCGTCGGCGCCGTACTGCAGGATCGTGCCCTCGATGCCCCGCGGCATGCCGCTCATCGCCTTGACGTCCAGCATGTAGTGGATGCCGGGACTGTCGATCGCGTCGCGCAGCTCGAGGACCGATTCGATCGTCTGCAGGAAGTTCGTTTCTTTCGGATTGAGGGCCTCGAGCAGGACGCGGACGCCGCGTTCGACGCAGGTCGCGCCGACGGGTCGGAGGACTTCGGCGGCGCGCTCGAGCGCCTGCTCCATCGATGTGCTCTCGTCGAGGTTCCGCTGCAGCGGCGAGCCGAGGGTCATCACGGTTCCGCCGAGGTCGGCGCAGAAATGGGCCAGGGACTGCAGGTAGCGCGTCGTGCGCTCGCGGGCATCGCGGTCGTCGCGCGTCAAGTGGAGATTGGGAGGCGATACGAGCAGCCAGTGAAGACCGATGATCTCGATACCCGCATCCGCCGCGCGTTGACGCAGCTCGGCACGCTTCTCCGCACCGACCTCCTCGACATCGTCCGCGATGTTGAAAGGGGCGATCTCGATGCCGTCGAAGCCGAGCGCCGCGACCGTCTGGATCGTCTCCTCGATCGGCGACGTGAAGACTTCGCTGCAGAGGGCGTATCGATAGCTCATTTGTTTGGGAGGCCTCGGGGGGCTGCGAACGAAAGCCTCACATTGTAGGGCGCGGCGACGGAAAGTGGAATGGCGAAGGCACCCCTGCGCTCCTATACTGGCCGTCTTTTACGGTTGCGTGGAGCGACCGCACGATGCACCCAGAAACGACCCAGAATCTGCCCCAGCCGGACGAGCAGCCGGCGGCGGGCGACTCGTCCGATCCCTCCGGGCTCGATACGACCCAGCTCTTGTCGTATCACTCGGGGCTCGGGCAGCCTCTCGGCCTGTGTCTGCCGACGCAGCCGGTGGAGGAGATGTCGTGGCACGCGCGATATCGCATGGTCCGTCCGCTCGGAAGCGGCGCGCAGGGCGTCGTGTACCTCGCGCTGCGAGAAGGTGTCGACGGCTATCGCACGCTCGTCGCGGTCAAGATGTACTTCCGCCAGCGGATCGATGATCACGGCGGGCTGCAGGCGGACGCCGACTACGTGCAGGAGATGCGCCGCATCGCCCGCCACGCCCAGCAGGTCAGCGAGGTCCAGCACGACAACCTGATCGCGATCAGGGACTTCGTCAGCCTCGACGACACGCGCGTCATGGTGATGGAGTGGATCGACGGGCTCGATCTGCGACACTTGCTCGATCTGAAGCGTCACCGTCAGCTGCGCGACGGGCTGTCCGCGGCGGAGTGGAATCGTCTGAACGACGTGGTCGTGACTCACGGCGTCGATCACTGCCGGCTGCGGCCGGGTGTCGCGGTCGACGTGTTGCGGGGCTGTCTGGCCGGTCTGTCCGCGCTGCATCAGCACGGCGTCGCCCACTGCGACTTGAAGCCGGCGAACATCATGATCAAGCGCACGGGCACGAAGAAGATCATCGATATCGACAGCTCCTGCGTGCCGGCCGAGGACGACGACGTGGTCCGCGGCACGCCGTACTACATGGCCCCGGAGCAGCTGCGGGAGCGCAAGGTGCGCCTGCGGTCGGACATCGCGAGCCTGGGCTATATCCTGATCGAGATGCTGACCGGTCGACTGCTGTTCAAGCAGTGCAAGACCTTCGAGGCACTCCAGGATGCCAAGGCCAGGCTGCCCGACGAGCTCGAGCGCCTCCTGCCGTTCGAGATCCGCTCGAACTCGGGGCTCGTCGGGCTGTGTCGCAAGATGGTCGCGAATGACCCCGAGGAGCGCTTTCCGGACGCGGATGCGGCCGATCTCGGCCGACTCGGGGCCGCGGCGTTCCACCGAGAGCTCGTCAAGAGCGACCTCTCGTCGGAGTACGATCGCGAGCTCGCGTGGTGGATCGAGGCCGCGTATCCCGCCGCCGCCGCCGGCGAAGCGACCTGACGCCGGGCCGGGGATCCGCGCAGGCGGCGCTTCCGCGGTGGGGGGGGAGCGGGTAAACTCGCGGGAACCGGGTCAAGAGAGGTTAGCTGGATGAACGAGTCACGTTCGAGGTCCCTCCGTGTGATGAGGGTGTTTGTTGTCGTCTCCCTGATGATTGTCGTTTCGGGCGGCGCGGCCTACGGCTACGGGTTTCGACTCGAGCAGGTCCCCAACGGCCACTTCTTCGATTGCACGCTGTGCCACAATGACTTCGGCGGCGACACGCGGAATCCGTTCGGGGAGGACGTCGAGTCGACGCTGACCCTTCAGGGCAACGTCGATTGGGCCGCGATCTTCTGGCGCGACTCCGACGGCGACGGCTTCACGAATGGCGAGGAGCTCGGCGATCCGGATGGCGATGGGGAGTCGGAGTTCGGCATCGATCCGAGCCATCCGGGCGATGCGACGTCGTTCCCGGGCGCCGACGTGGCGCTGATCCTGCGGGCCAACCGCGAAGTCGTGTCCGCGGGTGAGACGGTGACGTTCACCATCGACGTCTTCAATCAGGGCTCGCGCGGCTCGACGGGCGTCGAGCTCGTGGCGGAGATTCCGCCGGGCATGTCGTTCGTTTCCGCGAGCCTCAGCCAGGGTGAATGCGAGCAGACGGACGGTACCGTGGTCTGCGACCTCGGTGAAATGGACCCGCAGTTCGGGGCGCGGGCGACCGTGAGGTTACAGGTCAGCGCGAGCCAGCGCGACCCGATCTCCGTGTCGTTCGCCGCGAACGTGAGCGGTGGAGAGGACAACAACCCGGACAACAACGCGGAGTCGATCGAGCTGACCGTCCTCCCGGGCGCCGCCGGTTCGGTGTTCTACCGCGGCGACACGAACACCGACGGGCAGCTCGACATCTCGGACGCGCTCTACCTGTTCAACTCCCTGTTCCTCGCCGGCTCGCCGCTGGGTTGCCTCGAGGCCGCGGACTCGAACAACGACGGCTCCGCGGACATCTCCGACGGCGTTCACGTGCTGTCCTTTCTGTACAACGGCGGCGCGGCACCAGCGCCTCCGGGCCCGCCGACCGTGGGCGACTGCGGCCCGGATCCGGACGAGCCGGGATCGGCCGGAGATCTGGGGTGCGAGGCGTACCCGCCGTGTGAGGCCTGAGTCGAACGGCTCGACGGTGAAGACAGTTTCTCGGTTCGACATCGTGGCGAGTCACCGAACGAGTCAGCTCAACGGTGCCCCCATCTCTGAGGTCAGATCTTGCGCCCGGGGTAGTGTCGGAGAACGATCCGTCGGCAGTACAGGATCGAACCGAACAGGATGGCCTTCGCCAGCAGAAGCCAGACCGGAAGCACGAAGACTTCGGCGAAGTCGGAAGCCCCGAAAAGGAGAAAGGAGACCGCGTACGTCACCTCCCAGGGGGTCTTTCGATGGCGAAGGTGTCGTCGGAGGAGATAGTAGAAGAACCCCACCCACACCAGTCCTTCGAGGACGTTGAACGGTACGTAGACCAGAGAGTAGCCGTCGAAGGTCTCGAAATCGGTTCGCAGGATTTCGTAGAAGAGGAAGTCCACGTGTGACGGCTCGAACGAGCGTTTGAGGCAGCTGCTCCAGGGGGCACCGTCGGCCTGGCGTGGGTGCATGATGGACGGACACGCTGTGCGCTTCAAGCACCGGGGCGCTCCCGGGCGGCTGCAGCAACGGCTTGCTAGGCGTCTTCCGCCTGCAGGGTGATCATGGTGAGTCGAGATCCGTGAAACTCATAGTGAACCGAGTATCCAGAATGCTCGAACTGAATCCAATCGCGTACTGCGCCCGCGAACTCGACGTTACCCTCTACGGCCGTCGCTTCGGTCTCACGAGCGAATCTCTGCGCTTCGGCCTTGGATCGGAATAGCGGAAAGCTCTCCTTCAGCTCGTCGAGCGGGCAGTACGTTCCTATCTCGACCAGCTCGATGAACAACGCGCGGAGAGTCTGGTGCTCGCCGAAGACGAATTGCAGGCCAAGCTCTGGAATCACCGCCGTGTACTCGTCGGCCATACCCTCGTGGGCACGGTCGTACTTGTATGCGACTTCGACGTCGTAGGTCTCGAAGAGATCGCACAAGAACTCACACTTGAGTTCCGCACCGAGCAGATCGACGTGTCTCACCTGATCAAGTGACCAACGGGGACAGCTCAACGGCGCCCAGCGCCGTTGAAGGAACGAAGGAACGCGAGCAGCGTAGCACGCGAACGGATAGCCCGGAAGCCCGACCACGGTGCCCGCGTGCCCACCGCTGCTGGCGTCCGTTTGCGGCGGCCTGTCAGGCCGTCCCCCGATCTCGCAGTCGACGTTCAGCGGCGGGGCTCGGAAACCGACCGACCTCGATGAGCGCGTTTCGCTCGAGGACACGGTCGACCAAGTTGAAGGCCAAGACGTTCGCGGTGACCTCGCCGATGTCGGTGAGCGGAACGATGGCAGAGCCGTCCAGACGGAAATGCGTGTGCCAGTGGTCAGTCCGCGGATTGTAGAACCGGACGAGCTCGCCGGTAGCGGGTGCAATGGAGCCAAGGTCTGATCCCTTCGCCCGATTGCAGAACGCGCACGCGTACGCGAGATTCTCGGAGGAGGTCTCGCCGCCGTGCTTCTCACTGACGACGTGATCGACTTGACAGCCGAAGAACGTGTCGTCCTCGTGGATCAGGCAGTACTCGCAGATGCGTTCAGCGCGTTCCGAGACATGTCGGCGAAGCTCAGCGCTGACGTAGCTACTCATTCGCGAGGTATTCTCGAGCTCGGGCCTTCGCGAGGCGCATCAGGTGTTCGATCTCGAGAAAATGGGAGAGCTCGGACTGCTCGTCTGAGGAGAGGCCGGCGCCCTTCTCGCGATGGAGAAGGTCCGCGACTCGGCCGCGGGTCTCCTCGGAGGGCGAGAACTCCGCGATCGCGTTCGGGCTCGCGCCCTTGGCGAGGAAGTCGACGATCTCTTCGTACACGCGAGTCATGCCCCGAGCATACAACTCGGCAATAACGAATTCCAGGTCGCCACAAGCTGCGAGTCGCAGGGCCCAACG
Source organism: uncultured Planctomycetia bacterium (assembly GCA_964392615.1). Taxonomy (GTDB): domain Bacteria; phylum Planctomycetota; class UBA8108; order UBA8108; family UBA8108; genus CAYMRB01. The sequence goes on from CAYMRB010000005.1 coordinate 61,862, forward strand.
ATCAAACTCATCGGCGCCCAGCGCCGTTGAAGGAACGCGAGCAGCGTAGCACGCGAACGGATAGCCCGGAAGCCCGACCACGGTGCCCGCGTGCCCGGCGCTGCTGGCGTCCGTTTGCGGCGGCCTGTCGGGGGACGATGTTCCTGCAGAGCGGCGGGGCCCCTCGTCGTCCCGGGGGCACGATCGCGACGAAAGAAGTTTCCTCGCCACGCCGCGTAGCGCCGGAGTACGATCGACACGACAGGTACGATGGGCTCGAACACCTGTAGCGCCGAGAGGCAGAGGTCAGTAGGTGGCACCATGACCGCGATCGCGAAGAGCTCCTCGCTC
>CAYMRB010000006.1:0-59320 GCA_964392615.1 uncultured Planctomycetia bacterium
AGACGCAGGGCCGGAACAGGATCCGAGCGCGATCTACCGCCTCTTCGAGGAGTACCGGGCCGTGGAGATCGATACGCGCTGCGAGGAGGAGCGATCATGAGCGCGGAGCGGACAGAGCGCACCGGACGGCTCGGAATCGCGAGGCCCCTGCTCGGCGTCGGAATCGTCGTCGTGGTCGCGGCACACTTCGTCATCGACTCCGATCCTAGCCAGCGTCATTGGCAATTCCTGCCCGAGATGGACGCGTCCGTGCCGTGGGAGTCGCAGGGCAGCAAGGAAGATCAGCCCACGCTGCGGCTTCCGGCTCCCGGGACCGCCGCGGTCGGGTATCCGCCGTTTCGCTACGCGGCGACGCCGGAAGACGCGCTGCGCGCCGGTGCCGAACTGTCGAATCCGCTCGATCCCAGCGACGCGAGCGATTCGGCGCGAGGCGAATTCGTCTACGACACGTTTTGCGCGGTATGCCATGGCGCGAGTGGCGACGGCAAGGGCTCCGTCACGTCGCGCGGAGTGCCACCGCCGCCTTCGCTGCTCGCCCAGCATGCGCTCGATATGAAGGACGGTCAGATGGTCCACGTGATCACGCTCGGCCAGGGCAATATGGCCCCGTACGCGTCGCAGGTCGAGCGAATGGATCGCTGGCGCGCGGTCCTGCACATTCGAACGCTGCAGAAGCGATCGCTGCAGGAATCGTCCGAGGACGCGAATGCCGGAGGCACGGAAGGGAGATGATGCCGCAGTCGACTGCTGATACCACGGTCCACGGCGAGCGCGCGGCCGGCGCCGTGCTGGCAGACGGGTGGATCCGCTCGTTGCTGGTGGTCGCCATCGTCGGGGGAATCGTCGCCATCGCCGGCGTCGTGCTTTGCCCCGAACGCGCCGCCGCGAACGTTCTTCTTTCCGTCTACTACGTGCTGGGTCTCGCACTCGCGGGTCTGCTCTTCGTCGCCTTCCAAAACGTGACGAGCGCGTCGTGGTCCGTCGTGTTGCGCCGCATACCCGAAGCGATGGCGTCGACGTTGCCCTTGGCGGCAGTCCTCTCGCTCGCCGTCCTCGCGTTGATTCCGACACTCTACGAGTGGAGCCACGCGGATGCCGTCGCGGCCGACCCGCTGCTGCAGCAGAAGAGCGTCTGGCTCAATCCGACGTTCTTCGCCGGTAGAACGGTATTCTGCGGTCTTCTGTGGCTCCTCTTCGGAGCCATCCTCGTCAGCGGTCCCCGACGCCGAGAGGCCTCGGGTAACGCCGGCAAGCGCCGCGTCGCCGCGTCGGGCATCTTCCTTGCTCTCTTCGCGATCTCGTTCTCGGTGCTGACCTTCGACTGGATCATGTCGCTCGAGCCGCACTGGTTCTCGACGATGTTCGCGGTCTACAACTTCGCGGGGCTGTTCCTCGGCGGGATGGCCGTCGTCACGTTGTTCGTCATCGTCCTGCGACGAACCGGGCACCTCGACGGTATCGTGACCGAGAACCACCTGCACGACCTCGGCAAGCTGATGTTCAGCTTCAGCACGTTCTGGGCGTACATCTGGTTCTGCCAGTACATGCTGATCTGGTACGCGAACATCCCCGAGGAGACCTCGCACTTCGTCACGCGCCAGGCCGACTCGTGGAACGTGGTGTTCCTGACCAACGTGTGCGTCAACTGGGCGATCCCGTTCTTCGTGCTTCTCCCTCGCGGGGCGAAGCGGCGAGAGACCACGCTGCTGGCGATCGCGATTCTGCTGATCGTCGGGCGTTGGCTTGACCTCTACCTGATGATCCTGCCGCCCTTCCTCGGCGAAGAGCCCCACTTGGGGATCTGGGAGATCCTCCCAGTCGTCAGTGCGCTGTCGTTCTTCGCGCTAGCGTTCTTCCGAGCGCTCGGCAAGGCGAGCATCCTGCCGCCGCGCAGCGATCCGTACCTCGAGGAAAGCCTGCACCTGCATCAGTAGGCTGGACCCGATCACTCCCGGAACGCGACCTTCCCGTCACGGGTCACGGTGCAGACGAACGTCTTGCCGCCGGCCTCGACGCGCAGCGTGCCGTCGCCCTGCCAGCTCTGCTCGATGAGCCGGTGACCGCCGAGCGTGCGGTATGCGACGTTCTCGTCCGGACTCGAGAAGTCGCGCTTCTCGCCGTCGCGCCAGACCTCGATCTCGGCGTCGGGACTCCCCCACCGCACCCGCGCGCGACGGCCACCGACTCCGGTGAAGCTCACGCCGTCGTTGCCGTCGAGCTCGGGCGCGATCTTCGCGGCGGCCGCGAGGAACGCCTTCGGGTCTCCCTCGTCGACCTCGACCGTGAAGCCCTTGAGACCGTCGCCTCGCGGTTCCGAGCGCAGCACGCGCGAGTCGACCCATCGCGGCGAGCGCTCGACCTTGCCCTTGTCCTTACCCTTGCGGACCTTCTTCTCCTTGACCTGCACGAGCTCGGTCAACTCGTCGTCAGCACGCGGCGCGGTCGCGCGGATCGGCCAGATGGCCGCGGTCGTCTTCTCGTAGCGCAGGAACGTCACGTCCCCCCGCTTCTCGGTTCGCACGTCCTTCGGCACGAGCCACAGGAACGGGTGCGAGCCATCGCGCGTCACGTAGATCGCGACGTTGCCGCTCTGCGCGACGGCGCAACGCTTCGCGATCAGGTCCTTCTGGTACTGCACCGATCCGAGCTTCAACGGATCGCTCACGGGCCCCGCGATCGTCGTGTCGGCGCCGCGCGTGCTGCTGTAGGTCAGCATCTTGAAGCCGTTGATGTCGGGCTCCTGGCTCCCGTGAAGTAACGTGCCGAGCTGGAACGTCTTGCCGATATAGTGCGTCTCGCGGAAGGACGGTTCCTCGGCATCCGGCGTCTTCCACGCCGCCCACTCCGGCTTGCCCGCGATGATCTCGACCGGACGTTGGAAGTTCTTCCGTGCGAGGTGAACAACGGCTGCCGGCGGACGGTACGCGCTCGTGATGACGTGGATCTCGTCCGACTCGAACTCGTGCGGTCCGTGCGGTGCGTCGCCGAACCACAACCACGTCAGCGCCGGCGCGCTGCCGCCGAACGGATACGGATGGTTGTAGTCGCGTCGCGTCGGGCCGTTGTAGGCGCCACGCCAGTACTTGACGGCGGAAGCGGCCGCCATCCAATCGAGGGCCGCCTTCGCGAGCAGGCGTACGTCGGGGTCCTTCGCGAAGTCGTAGAGGTTGAGAACCGGCGCCATCGAGTGGCCGAGGTAGTTCTCCGAGTCCCACTCTCCCATGCCGGCGTAGAACATCGTGACGACGAACTCGATCAGCCGCTCCTCGTAGATCCGGCGCGTCGCCTCGTTGCCGGCCTCCTCGGCGAGAAGGTAGACCGACGTGTCGCGCATCAGCTTCAGGTTGTCGGTGCTGCGCACGTCGACCCACGAGTTCTTGCCGTCCGGCCCCCAGACCCCCTTGCCGGTGTACGCGTAGTGCGGCCGGCGCAGCGGGTCCTTCTCGGTGAAGATTCGCGCGGCCTTCTTCATGCGCTCGCGATAGGCTGAATCGAGGACGGGCTCGAAGAAGAAGTACTTGCGCATCTGGTGCTTCAGCGTGAAGCACGGGAAGTAGTCGATGCCGAGCGTGTGTCGGTTCCACTTGTCCGCCGCCGCGTCCTCCGCCTGCAGGAACTTGACGGCGCTCTCCTGGTGCCCGCCGAGGATCGACAGCATGGCCCAGCCGTAGCTGCGCTTCTCGTTCTCGAACCAGTTGTTGCCGTAGTTGCCGGAGCGCGTGGCGCCCCGGATGACGTGGTTCGCCCGGCGCCAGAACGCCTTCTCCCACGCGTCCGGCCAGTCGGCGTTGCGGAAACGCGCGTCGATCACGGGAAGGTGCACGCGGACCTCACCGGACGCGCTGCGCGTCCAGCGGTCCGCGGCGGGCAGGAAGGTCGGTAGGGCGAGAGCAGCGAGAAGTAGCAGGAGTTTCTTGTTCGACCTCATGGCACTCACTCGTCTTCGTCCTCGTCTTCGTCCTAGTCTTCGTCCTCGTCTTCGTCCTCGTCTTCGTCCTCGTCTTCGTCCTCGTCCTCGTCCTCGTCCTCGTCCTCCTGCGCCTCTGCGGCCCGTGCGTGGACGTCGTCGGTCCACAGGATGTTGCGATCGAGAATCTCCGCCTCTTCGGCAAACATCGGCTCCTCTCGCTCCGCGTGCTCGCCGGAGAGCAACCAGTCCCACGGCGTGTAGATCATGTCGTAGACCACATCGCCGTTGCGCTCCGTCTGAGGGACGAAGCGGTGGCGGAACTGCCCCGGGCTCATCTCGAGAAAGTGGAGGCCGTGCTGGTCTCCCTGTCCGTCCTCTTCGAACCCGCTCGACGTGACGACCCAATACGAACAGTCGTTCCATGCGATGTAGCCTTGAGGCGTATGGCACCTCAGAAGCTGCATCAGCTCGCGCGCGTACAGCTCTTCGCTGAGCGGACGAAAGCCCGCACGCGTCACACGCTCCATCACCCGGGTCTGCTGCTTCGTCAGAGGGAGCTTGAACAAGCCGTCCTCACCATGGCGATAGTAGTAGCCGTGAAAGATCGGCCCAGAGTCACTCATTCGATTCTCCCTTGCTCGTCGCCGCCGCCGAGCGCTCGCGCATCCGTCGCACGGCCTCGGCCCACGGTCCCTCTGTCGCCGCCATCGATGCCCGGATGTCCCGTACGAGCCAGCCGAGAAGCCTCTCGCGTCGCTGGGACTTCGACTCGCCGTCGTTCGGCTCCCACGACTCCTGCTCGCCGTGGAGCGCGACCAGCAGCTGCATCTCCAGCCTGTCGAAGATGACCTGCAAACCGTCGATCATGTCGTCATCGGCCTCTCCGTCGATCAGATCCTGTGCCACCGCCAGCTGGAGGGTGATCCAAGGATCATCCGGCTCGCCGAACAGCTCCGCTGCCAGGATCTTGTGCTGCGCGACCTTGCCCCGGGTCGACGGATCCTGTGGCGCCATGCGCTGCAGAAACCGGGACAGCCGGCCCTCCTCGCAGTCCTCGAGATCGAGCAGGAGATCCGCCGGATCGAGCAGGTAGACGACCGGATCGCTCAAGTCGCCGTCGTCGAGGTCGACCGCGACGAGATAGCCGCGCTCGAGATCGGCCCCGAACGAGACCATACACCGAGGTCCGAGCCCCTCGCCGCAGACGGCGGCGTGATCGGCACCGAACACGAGGTCGAACTCGGTCTTGCGCGCGTGACCGTGGCGCGCGATGTCCGACGGCCAGTCGAAATCCTCGACGAGCGAGCGGATCGGCTCCGGAAGGTCGATCGGCTTGCCGTCCGCATCGGCGATAGGGCACGCCCTTGGACTCGATCGGCGCATCGCGCCCAAGACGAGCAGACGTTCGACGACTCTCGAAGAAAGACCGTTCATGCGACCCGTACCCGCAAAGACACTGACGATCACCCGTGCCGACATGAATCGGCGCCCCTCTGACGATCTACGGACGGCTGGCGAGAATCAACCCCTCCCTGGGCGTACCAGCGGAGTGCGAGAACCATGGGCACGTGAGGAGTGAGGGTGGCGGTGTCCCTACCGGGTTCCACGCCCGATGCTCCGCGGTGCTCGGTGCGCTCTGCGAACTCTCTGCGTTGAGGTCTTCGCGGGGATAGCCACGAAAGGGCACTGGGTCGAGGAATACTGTGAATGCGGCGACGAAGGCGGATCGTATCCCGACCTCGCAGTTCCGCTGGTGCCTCCCTCACCCGGGCCCGACAGCTGCAACGAAGTCCCTTGTCGGCTACGCTGGACTCTACCCCCGGCATCAGGAGATCCCCATGCGCCAACGTCCAGCCTCGCTGCCGTCGCCGCTTGCCGCGCTCGTCCTCTCCGCGTCTCTCGCTTCGACCGCCACCGCGGGCGAGGACGTCGCCGCGTTCCTCGCGAAGATCGACCATCCCCGCGGCGTCTGCGTCGTCCTCGCCGATGCCGACGGTGATCTCGCACTCGACATCGCGAAGCGTAGCGAGCTGCTCGTGTACACGCAGCTCGCCGACGATGCTCGTGTCGACGCGGCGCGTCGCGCTGCTCTCGCGGCCGGAATCGACGCGTCCCGCTTCCAGGTCGACCGCGGCCCACCCGATCGGCTCGCGCTTGCTGACAACATCGCGAACGCGGTGATCGTGTCCGGCCACGCATCGCGCGATCCCGTGTCGAGGCACGCCCTGGCGGAATACATGCGCGTGCTCGCACCGCGCGGTCGTGTGATCGCCGGCGACCACGCGATCCGCAAGCCCGTTCCGGAAGGTCTCGACGATTGGAGCCACCCGTACCACGGCCCCGACAACAACACGCTGTCGCGTGACCGCGTCATCCGCGCGCCGTACGCGACACAGTTCCTCGCCGACCCTCGCTACGCTCCCGCTCCGCAGGTCGCCGTCGGGGCTGGCGGTCGTCTGTTCAAGGCGTTCGGTCACGTCGCATGGCACGAGCGCGAGGAGCCGTTCCTCAACACACTCGCCGCGTTCGACGGCTTCAACGGCACGCTCCTCTGGAAGAAGGCGCTGCCGGAAGGCTACATGATCCACCGCAACACGATCGCCGCGACCGACGACGTCCTCTACGTCGGCGGCGAGCAGTCGTGTCGGCGCATCGACACCGCGACCGGCGGGCTCATCGACGAGCTCCGTCCCCCGGCCGACATCGCCGGCGGCACGTTTTGGAAGTGGCTCGCGATCGAGGACGGCGTGCTCTACGCGCTTATCGGCGCGCAGGAGCCCAAGGACCGCACGATGCGTTGGAAGCGTCGCGCGCACGGCTGGCCGTGGAACGAGATCTCGAAGGGCTACAACGTGCCAGAGCATCCGTGGGGCTACGGCCGCACGCTCGTCGCGATGCGCCCTGGCGACGGCAAGGTCCTGTGGCATCACCGCGAGGCCGAGCCCGCCGACGCACGCGCGCTGTGCATGAAGAACGGTCGCATCTTCCTGTTTCGATTCGGCTCGTACCTGACGGCCATCGATGCGAAGAACGGCAAGGAGCTGTGGCGTCGCACGAAGGAGAGCGCGCCGAAGCTGTTCTCGTCCATCGGCGCGCAATTGCCGCGTCAGGGCTGGCAGACGAATTGGCGCACGACGTGCTATCTGAAGGCGGGTGACGGCGTGATCTACTTCGCCGGGCCGCAGGTCGGCAGACTGCTCGCCGTCTCCGCCGAGGACGGCCGCGTCCTCTGGCAAGACCCGTACGACAACTACCAACTCATCATCCGCGACGACGCGGTCTGGGCGATCAGCGGACCGTGGGGCAACAACGTCAGCAAGGTGTTCGAGCCCCGCACCGGCAAGGTGCTGGCCGAGCTGCCGACCGGACGCCGCGCGTGCACGCGACCGTCCGCGACATCCGACAGCATCCTGTTTCGCGCAATGGGCGGCTCGGTGCGCCTCGACCGCGACAGCGGGCAACCGCGCTGGATCTCGCCGATGCGTCCGCAATGCCAGGACGGCGTGACGATCGCGAACGGCCAACTGTACTGGTGGCCGTACACGTGCGATTGTCAGCTGACGCTGTACGGCGTGATCAGCCTCGGCGCGGCCGATCCCGACGGCCCGCCGCGCGGCAGCGGCACCGAGCACGTCGAGCGATCGGCACGCGACGCGGCGACTCTCCTCGACGCGTCCGCAGCCGACTGGCCCACCTACCGCGCCAACAACGAGCGCACGGCGACGACCGCGGCGCGGCTTCCGACGAAGGACGTCGCGACACTGTGGACCGCGAGCGCATGCGCTCCGACGAAGGCGCGACCGACCGCACCGGTCGCGGCGGGCGGCATGGTGTTCTACGGCGACGTCGACGGCGTCGTTCGCGCGCTCGACGCCTCCAGCGGCAAGGAACGCTGGAGCGTGCGCACGGGCGGCGAGGTGCGTTGGCCGCCGACGATCGACTCCGATCGCGCGTACTTCGGCTCCGCCGACGGCTACGTGTACGTCCACGAGGCCGCGACCGGTCGATCGCTGTGGCGATTCCGCGCCGCGCCGGCCGCGCGCAAGATTCCGGTCTACGGTCGCCTGATGTCGACGTGGCCGGCAGCGAGCGGTGTCCTCGTCGACAAGGACGTCGCGTACGTCGCGGCGGGGCTCGTCAACTACGACGGCACGTACATCTACGCGCTCGACGCGGCGAACGGCACCGTCAAGTGGCGCAACGACACGTCCGGCCATCTCGATCCGGTGGCGAAGACCGGCGTCAGCGTGCAGGGGCACCTTCTGCTCCACGGTGACAAGCTCTACCTGGCCGGCGGCAACGCGGTGTCGCCCGCCGTGTACAGCGTCCGCGACGGTTACTGCTTCAACGACCCGAAGCCGCTGGCGCGCTGCGAGTCGACGAGCCCGCGCGGCGAGGAGCTCTACCTCGTCGGCGATCGCGTCATCGCGTGCGGTCGGCCGTTCTACTCGCGTCCCGAGGACACGGTGTACGACCACACGGTCACGAAGAAGCTCCTGCACGCATCGAACGGCGAACGCGACGTCGTCTGGATCGATCAGAACCGTCTGGCGGTGTACGAGCCGCTGAAGCGCGAGTGGCTGTCGCGCTGCGTGACCGACGAGAAGGTCCCCCGACACGTCACGCAGGCGTGGGGCAACTTTCAGGTGCCCGCGAAACCGCTGTGGCAGCAGGACACACCCGGCGGCGTAGCACTGGCGGTCTCGCGATTCGCCGTGGTGGTCGCGACCCGCGACCGGGTCGAGGCGCGAGCGCTCGGATCCGGCCAGCTCCTCTGGGCCGTCCCGCTGCCGGCCGCCCCGGTGCCGTGGGGCCTCGCGGTGGACCGCGACGGTCGCGCCATCGTGACGCTCGTCGACGGCCGAGTCGTGGCCATCGGAGCCCGTTGACGGGAGAGAAGGCTGTCCGTGATGAAATAGCGTGAAAGACTCGTCCGTTCGCGACGAACTACCTTGTGGCCCGAGGTCCATTCGCGATGACCTCGAGCGATCGACAAGCACCTCTCGCTGGAGGGTCTCATGACTGGAAACGCGGGTCATCGGTCGACGGGGCGTGCCTCTCATATCGTGTTGGTGAGCGGGCTGTTCGCTTGCCTGCTCGTCGTCGGGGTCGGCTGGTTCGTCCTGCGCGAGACCGGCAGCGACGTCGGCGATGTCTCCCAGGACGACTCGAACCCACCGACGGTCCCGACGCCGGATGCCGCTGCGGACGCTCCGCCCGCGTCTCCCGACGCATCCCCGCCGGGAGACGAGGTTACGGCGGACGCGGCCTCGAAGCCGACTGACCCGCCGGAGAAGACGCCCGACGCCGCGCTCTCGCCCGGCGCGATCCGCGTCGAGGGGACGGTGACGGACGCGACGGACGAGCCGCTCGCCGCGGTCGCCGTGCGCTGGATTCCCGTCGCCGAGATCGCGCTTCGCGGCGTGCGCCACGATCGTCGCGTGCTCGGCGCAGAGGTCGACGCGACTCTCGTCCGGGACGGCGCGTTGCGCGCTGCACTGTCGCGCAGCGTACTCGCGACGACCGACGAGAAGGGGCGGTACGCGCTAGACGCGGTGGACACCCATCCACGCGGCGTCGTCGTTGCCACGTTGAGCGGGTATCGGATCGACATCGCATCGCTCGACCCGACCTCCGCCGCGAGAGCTCCCGTCGCGACGGAGGAGCCGGACGTCCCGAAGGCCGAGTCCCCGGCGTCGGCGGAACCGGCCGTAGAAGGCCCGCGCACGGTCGACTTCCGTCTCGAGTCGGCGGGCGAGATCGCCGGAACCGTCAAGGAGCGCGATACGGGCGATCCAGCCGAGGGCATGCTGGTGCACGCCAACCCAGTCGACCCGGACCGCCCCGCGTTCGTAAGCATGATGACGGCGAACGCGCCGCGCGCCGTCGTCGGACGTGACGGTACCTATGCAATCTCGGGACTCGAGCCCGGCGACTACAGCGTCCTCGCGCGAACCGCCTCCAGCGACTACGCGTCGGTGCCGTCGAGCCAGGGCAAGAAGGTCGCCCTCGAGCCCGGCACGACGGTCACGGGAGTCGACTTCTCGGTCGATCGCGGGGGCGTGATCGCCGGACTCGTGACGACTTCCGACGGTGATCCCATCGCGGACGCGAGGTGTCAGGTCCTGCCGGCCGACTATATGTCCCAGGCGATGAGCGGCAACATCGACGCGTTCGTCGCGACGAGATCGGTCACCACCGATGCAGACGGTCGCTTCGAACAGCGTGGCCTGCCATGCGGCAAGAAGTATGTCGTCAACGTGAGGTGCCCGAGCTTCGCACCCGCGACCAGCGACGAGGTCGCACTGCCGGTGGACCCGCCGCGAGCCGAGGTCGAGATCGCGCTCGCCGCGGGGTTGTCGATCGCCGGACGCGTCGTGCGCGAAGACGGTTCTCCCGCGGCGTCGGTCGCGGTCTGGCTGGTCCCTGCCGGGAAGAACCTGATCGCCAGGGCCGGGGCCGCGGCCTCGTCTCGCGTCGAGACCGACGTCGACGGCGGATTCGTCCTCGCGGACCTGCCGGCGGGAGAACACCAGGTCTCCGTGGACCGTTTCGATCCGACGAAGATCGTGACCGGCGGCATCCAGTCGACGCCGGTCGTGTTGACGGACACCGACATCGAGGACCTCGTCCTCACGATTCGCGCCGCGGGCCAGACGAAGATCGTCGGCGTCGTCGTGGATGACCTCGGCCAGCCGATTGCCGGCGCCGCGGTGAAGGTCGCCGGCGTGCAGGACATCGCGGGCCTCTCTGCCGCCACGGTGTCGACGAGTGACAGCGGCGAGTTCGTCGCGGCCGAGCTCGAGGGCCAGGCCTTTCGAGTCCAGGCGTCGAAGGACGGATACTCCGAGACGACGCTCGCGAACGTGACCGCCGACATGGCCGAGGTGCGGCTCACGCTGGCGCGCAACGGGCGCATTTCCGGACGCCTGGTCGACGCCGCCGGTGCCGACCTCGCCACCGCGGGGCGAGTCATTCCCAAGCCCGTCGACAGCGCCTCGCTGCAGGCGTGGGTGCAGTCTCTCATGCGACTCGGCCAGGGCAAGAAGCCCGGTGTGGAGATCGCGGCCGATGGCACCTTCGATATCGAGGTCCCCGCCGGCAAGATCGAGCTTCACGCGCGCGTTCCGGGCCTGGCGCCGAGCGCGTCGGAAGTCATCGAAGTCGCGCCGGGCGCCGAATACGCGAACATCGAAATCCGCGTCGTCGCCGGTGCGATCGTCCACGGCCGCGTCGTGTCGACAGCGGGCGATCCCGTCGAGGGAGCGACCGTGATCGCGCTCGCGAAGTCGAAGGACCAGCTGACCGAGATGGTGCAGAAGATGATGCCGCAGTTCTTCGGCGGCGCCATGATGCGCGGCGTGACCGACGAGAAGGGCGAGTACGAAGTCCCCCACCTCGCCGCGAACGCCTACACCGTGACGGCAACGCACCCGAAGTTCGCTCCGTCCGCAGAGCTCGAAATCAAGTTGAGTGAAGACGACGTGCGAGAGCTCTCGCCTCTCGTCCTTCGCGACGGTGGCGCCCTGGTGGTGCGCGTTCTCGAGTCCGGCGAGCCGAAGGTCGGCTGCATGCTGCAGGTCATGAGCGGAGGGGGCTTCTTCAGACAGGCGGCGACGTCAGCGGACGGCACATGTCGCATCGAGCCCCTTGTCGCGAGTGATTTCCAGGTCAACATCATCGACACGTCGACCGGACGCATGCGTCTCAAGACGCGAGGAGTCACGATCGAGAGCGGCGCCACGACCGAGCTCGAGGTCGTGTTCGGCGTCGGCCTGAAGATCCGCGGCAAGGTGGAAGGCCTGCCGCCCACGCCGCAGCGTCTGGTGATGCTGCGAAGGCCCGGAGGCCCGGCGCCCGAAGAGCTCGACCCGACGGACATGAGCGCCAACATCGGCGCACAGAAGTTCCAGGCCGGCATCGCGTTCATCGGCCCCGACGACACGTACGTGCTCGAGGACCTCGAGCCAGGGGAGTACGTTCTCGAGATACCGAAGATGCCAGCCGATCCGACGGACCTCGAGGCCTACAAATCGATGGACCGAACGCCGCACTTCCGCAAGAAGATCGAGGTCCGCGACAAGGACGTCGAGCTCGACATCCGCATTCCCAAGAGCTGACGCGACGCCGTCGAGGTGTTGCTAGCCCGGCTGCCGCGCGCATAGCCGGGTATGCGGCTCCAAGTGGTACGCTCAGCGGCGCTTGCGCCTCCCGTTCCCGGCCGGCTGCCGCCGCGAGTAGGCACCCGCGTCCGACGCGGCCTGCAGCGACATCTCGAACTTGATGTCGCAACGCAATTCGAGACCGCCACTTACGTCGCCACTCGTGTCCCCTGAGCCGACGGCACGCCGTTTTCTACGCAGAGCGGGTTCCGTTGGTGAGAGCTGACCCCGGTCGGGAGGACACGGCGTATGGAAGTCCGTAACAAGGCGACGAGCATCGATCTGTTCAGCGTCAAGACGCCGCAGATGCGCGCGTTCCACATGACGTGGTTCGCGTTCTTCCTGTGCTTCTTCGCGTGGTTCGGCATCGCACCGCTGCTACGGGTCGTCGAAGAGGAGCTTGGCCTGACGGATACACAGGTCGCCAATACCGCGATCGCATCGGTTGCCATCACGATCCTCGGACGCTTCGTCATCGGCTGGCTGTGTGACCGCATCGGTCCGCGCCTGGCCTACACGGGGTTGCTGGTGCTCGGATCGCTGCCCGTCATGGGTATCGGCCTGGCGCAGAACTACGAGTCGTTCCTGCTCTTCCGCCTCGGAATCGGCGTGATCGGTGCGTCGTTTGTCATCACGCAGTACCACACGTCGGTGATGTTCGCTCCGAACGTCGTCGGCACGGCCAACGCGACCTCCGCCGGCTGGGGCAACCTAGGTGGCGGCGTCACTCAGATGATCATGCCGCTCGTCATGGCGGTCTTCGTCGGCATCGGCTTCACCGACGCCGTCAGCTGGCGTGCATCGATGATCGTCGCTGGCGCCGTCTGCCTCGTGACCGGTCTGGCCTACTGGTACTTCACGACCGACCTGCCCGACGGCAACTTCAAGGACCTGCGCGAGCGAGGCAAGCTGACTCCCGTCAAGAAGACGAAAGGGGCCTTCGCGTCCGCGGCGAAGGACTACCGCGTCTGGGCGCTCTTCGTCATCTACGCCGCATGCTTCGGCATCGAGCTCACGATCAACGGATTCGCCGCCCGATACTTCGCGAAGGATTTCGGCCTCGGCATCAAGACCGCCGGACTGGTAGCGGGGCTCTTCGGGCTGATGAACATCTTCGCGCGCACGCTCGGCGGATACATCAGCGACCGCTTCGTTCGCAAGGGAGGCCTTCGCGGCCGCGTGCGGTGGCTCTTCATAGCCCTGCTCGTCGAGGGCATCGCGCTGGTCTTCTTCTCACAGATGAGGGTGCTGGCGCTGGCCATTCCCGCGCTGATCTTCTTCAGCCTGTTCGTACAGATGTCCGAAGGCGCGACGTACTCCGTCGTCCCGTTCATCAACAAGAAGGCGCTCGGCGCCGTGGCCGGCATCGTCGGCGCCGGCGGCAACATGGGAGCCGTCGCAGCCGGATTCCTGTTCCGCTCCGGCGACTACCCCAACGCTCTCTTCATTCTCGGCTGCTGCGTTGCAGGCTGTGCGTTCGCCGCATTCCTGGTCCGATTCACCCCGGCCCAGGAAGCAGCCGCAGCCGAAGAATTCAAGGAAGCGATGGCGCGGCGCCGCGCCGAGCGCAAGGACCGTGTGCCGCTGCACGAGCTGATCCCGGGCATCCGGCACATCCGGCCGATGGACGCGCTGCGCATGTACCTCGGCATCGCGCTCGTGATCAAGGGCGTGTACTACATCACCGACATGGAGAACCTCGAGAGCGTGCTCAGCGCCGACCTCGGCGTCGGCCAGCAGATGATCGCGTGGTCCGTCGTGTTCGCCCACATCATCGCGGGCGCCAGCCTCGCGCTCGGGTTCGTGACCCGAGCCGCGGCCGCGGCGAACGCGATCATCCTCCTCGGCGCGGTCATCGTCACCCTGACCGGCGACGCGGCGGGCAGCCTGCTGGGATCGAACTTGAGCTTCCAGTTCACGCTGCTCATTCTGTTCTGCCTCGCCCTGCTCGTCTGGCGCGGCTCCGGCCCGTTCTCGCTGGACCACCTGCTACGCATCGACGAGGAGAAGGAGCCGGAGATCTTCTGATCTCGAACGGAACCCTCTGATATCGACAACTGGGCCCGGACGCGCGGCGACTCACGCGCGTCCGGGCCCGGCTTCATCGCTACCGGTCCCGTCGGCGGATCCCCGGTGTTCGCCCCGTCTCGATCGCGTCGAGGAACCTCTCGCCGACCCGGTCCCAGATGCCGTGCAGGCCGCGTGCGTCGGCACCGCGATCAACGTCGATCCAAACGTCGGGCGTCGGGATGTCACGCGGCGCGAGGAGGCGCGGCGACAGCCGGCGCAGGACGCGGGTCACCGGCCGATCCGTGCCGTCGGCCTCGATGATGCCGTAGTCCGAACGCTCGTTCGTACGATACCCGCCCGGGTACCACCACCAGACGACACCGCTCGAACGCGACGCGAGCACCATACGGGCGAAGTCGTCGAAGTATCGCGCCTGGAACTCGAGTCGCTGCGGATCGACGGCTCCGGCTCCGCTCCCGGAGCCAGCCGTGGGTCGCCCCCACGCGCTGACGCCGGCCTCGGTCCACAGGACGGGCTTGCCGGGCGCGCACGCACGCGCCCACGCGACGGTGAAGAGCCCCGGCTCGATGCGCTTCCAGTCGCCGACGCGTCCGTACCCCTCCGGCGCCATGAAGTCCATGCTGCGTGCGACGCCCGGAAAATCGTACGGCATCTTGCGCGAGCCGTCGAAGGTCGGATCGCCCGTCACCGTCATGCGAAAGCTCACGAGGTGGTGCGGGTCGATCGCGCGAATGCGATCCGCCGCCGCCGCGTATCGTTCGTGGATGAGCTCGTCGGCGAAGCGCCGGTAGTCGGCGACCATTCGACGATGCGGCCCATCCCTGCCGAGCTCGCGCGCTGTCGGACTCGACAACGCGCCACCGTGACGCGGTCCCTCGACACCCCACGCGGCCTCGGCCGACGCGAGCGAGCCATGGCGACGGGTCACCCACTGCCGCCACTCGCCGTCGTAGCGGCGCCGCGCCTCGATGGAGCCGAAGAACGGCTCCCACGCGATGTCGTACGCGAAAACCGTGTCGATCTCGGCAAGCCGAGTCTCACGGATGATCTCCTCCCAGCGCGACCACTCGTACGCCATCGGCGTGCCGGGACGGATCGACAGATTCACGCGCAGGCCGAGCGCACGACAGCGGCGCAGGATGTCGAGCAAGTTGTTCGCAGCGAGCGAGCGGTGGTGGATGAAGATCGAAACCGCGTTGAAGCCGATGTCGCGACAGCGTTCGAGGTCGCGCTGGATGAACTCCGGATCGTACGAACGGGCGCCCATCCAGAACTCGAAGTACGGGTAGTCGTCCGCGGCGAGGCCGGTCGACGGCATGTAGTTGATGCCGTGGACATACCACTTCTCGCCGTCGAGCCAGAAGTCGCCGTCGCGCGCGGTGACCCAGCTGCGGCGTTCCGGGGGCGCGTCGTGGTACACACCGACTTCGTGCGCGATCCGGTCGATCACCGTGCCGCGCAGGACGAGCTCCGTCGTCAGGTCGAGCAGGCCGTCGCCGCCCGCGAGCGCGGCGATCGTCCGAGGCGGCTCGCAGACGACGACCTCGGTCACACCGGCATCGACCGAGAGGGCAGCCTCGTGCGACCAGACCTTGCGATCGTCCACCCGCCTGCGAAGCGCGAAGCGCACCGAGATGCCCCCGACGCCCTCGCGGCCCAGGTTCGCGACGCGCGCTCCGACGCGCGCTGCCTCGTCGACGCGGTACGTGAACCTGTCGCAGCCGGCCTCTTGCAGGAACACGCCGGCGGCCATGCGTCGAACGGTTGCGCGAACGATCGACTCGACGGCCGGAGATCGCAACCAGTCGGCATCGTCGATCGATACCGCGGCCCGCACGCTGCGAGCGCGGCGTCCCTCGAAGTCGACGAAGAGTCCCGCCGGCGCTCCACGCCACTCGCCGCGCTTCCCGAGCGCCTCGACGAGCGGCAGCCAACGCCACTCGCGCCCCTTGCCGAAGCCCTTGCCCGTCGGTCGCGGATGGTGCGCGCGCGGTCGGCGCGGCACGGGCAGTTCGATCGACGCGTCGATCCACGGCGCTCGCGCCCGGAGACGATCGACCGCCGAGAGCTCGTAGAACTTGTACGCGGGCGACACCCCTTCGATCCGCGGCGATCGCAAGGCTGCTGACGGCGCCGTGGCGACCGGGCTCGGCGCCGTGCCGATCGCGTCGACGGCGTACTCGTGCAGCCCGCCGGCCGTTCCGGTATGCGACCATGCGACGCCGATCGTCAGACGCACGGCGTTCTGCGGTCGCAGGTGATCGCCCGGCCTTCCTCGCCCCGGGGTCGACTCCCAGAACTCGAAATCCTCCGGCGCGAGGACGACACGGCGCCAGCGCTCGCTGACCGGAAAGACCGCGATCCACCGCGAGCCGTCCCGCTCGCGCCACTCGAGCGACAGCTTGCGCGTCGTCTTCGATCCTCGCGCCCAGAGACACGTGAGCGCATGTCCCGGCGGAAACGCTGTCGGGAGATCCGGCGCCGAGAGAGTGTCCCAGCCCTGCAGGTCGTCGATCCTGACGGCCAGCGCGCGGCCTTCCGAGGCGTCGATAAGACGCTTTGTCGTCGTCGAACGCGGCGTGTTCGAGTGACGCTGCCAGCGAGCGATGCCTCCGTCCTCCGCGCCGTCAAAGTCGAACAGCACGCGTTCGGTCGGCTGCTCATCGATGACGCGTCGCCGCGAACGTCGCGACAGCCAGCGATCGCCCGAACGCCACAGGATCTCGGTGAATCCGGGGGCGCCGAGCGCCAGGAGATCGCCGCCGTCCGCGACGAACCGCTCGACGGGGCCGACGAGATCCACCGGCAGCGCGCCGCACGACGGCAGGACGAGCAGGTCGACGCGTCGCGACAGTCGATCGCCTGCCGCGGCGATCTCGGCAACCGAAAGCGGCGTCACCGCGTGGCCGTCCGCTGCGAGCAGCTCGCGCCAACGTCGGGACGCGGCGCGATCCGATCCGGGGAGCGCGTCATCGAGCACTGCGATTCGATAGACAGGCGCAGCCGCCAGCCCATCGGAGAGCACGGCGACGGCCGCGATCGCAGGCAACACGACGGTCGCAAGTCGGCAGATGGGACCCATTCTTCCTACTCCGCGATAATCTCGACGCCGCACAGAACCGGCTCGGAGCCCTTCACCGGCGTCGTCGGCGCGAGCTCGATATCGAGCGTATCGTCGATGGACACGCTGCGGAACTCACGAACGATCTGACGCCACGCTCCGCCGCTTGCCGCTCGCACGTCGAGGTGATCGAGGACTCGAGCGCCCTGCAACGCGACATGAAAGACGCGATCGCCGGGTGTCGCTCCGTCCGGCTCGACGAACGACAACCGCACGGTGAAGGACCGTGACGTCAATGCACGCTCTGCGTCAGCCGGGTCGAGCTCGTCGATCTCGCGCATCCAGACGCGCACGCGCCGCACACCGACGACACCCGAGGAGCCGACCCACCGATGTCCTTCCCCGTCGACGCGCGACGAATGCACGCGAAACGTCCGCGGGCTGCGCGGCTCGACATCGACGCGGATTCCGGGAGACGGCCCGCCGACCACCGGAGACTCGAGCCACAACGTGCCGTCGCCCGCGCGTCGATCGCCGGGGGCGCCGAAGTTGATGCCGACGCGCCGTATCCGACCGGGCCCGAGCTCGATGTTGTTGAAGGTCCAGAGCTCGAGACCGGGCATGTGCACCAGGGCGATCGAGGACTGGTTCTGGTAGCTGCATTCACACGTTCGCGTGTAGTCGGGCGACACGAGCACGCCGTCCGCGACGATCAGGTTCTGCGTGCAGCTCGATCGGAAGCCACCGAGGCTGCCCGTACCGCCGAGCCGCTCGAGGTCGAAGAAACCGGCCGCCGCCGATCGGAACGTCAACAGGTGCTCGCTCGCGATCGCGGTGTTGCAGCCGTAGTGGCGCGAGAAGGTCCACGGTATCGGCTCGTCCGTCAACGGGTGGGGCCGAGTCTTCTTCTCGCCCGAAAGGAGCGAGTACGCGGAGCCCTGCGTGATGATCGTGTCGTGCCACAGCATGCACGGCCCGCCGAATCGACCGTCGCGCGCCCACAGGGGCTCGCCGGTCGCGCCGCGACAAGCAGCGAATCGGCGAGCCGCTTCGTCGTCGAGCATGTCGCGCGACGGACGTCCCGACTGTAGCAGAATGTCGTGCTCGCTCGAATACGACAGGAACGTGCCGAACACGTCGTCTCGATCGACCCACGCGATATCTCCGGTGCGCGCGTCGATCGCGATGACGGCCCGGCCGGCGCGTGGCTTCTCGCCGCGACGCCCGAGCCGGCTCTCGACCGCACGCGGCAGACGATCGATCGCGAAGACCTTGCCGCCGCCGACGCAGATCGCGTTGTGGCGGAACGCGTGCCGCGCTTCGCGAGCCCACCGCACACGAGGCGCGCCGCTTGCCCCACCGGCATCGATGGCGACGAGCGCTCGGGTCGCGGTTCCGTCGATCACGTCGGAAGCACCACGCATTCCGGCGCGCGAGGCCGGGATCTTCAGCTTCGGATAGCACCGGCGCAAAAGCTCTCGATTGAGCTCCGTCAGACGCCGATGACGCCCCGCCGACGCGCTCTCGAGGCAGGCGTCGATCTCGCTCCGCAGCATACGGACTCGGGCGCTCGTTGCCGCTTGACGCACGTCCAGCGGCAGGCGGTCCCACAACCGGACCTCGGCAAGCGCACGGTTCAGACTGCGCGTGACGTGGCCGCTCTTCCACTCGAGCAGCAAGCGCCCCGGCAAGGCGACTCCGTCCAGCTCGTGCAGCGCGTCGAGAATGTCGTCGAGGTCGTCGTCCTCGACCGCGCTCAGCTCGCGCGCCTCGAACTGAGGACGCGAGAACTCGAGTCGAGACGCCCCCGCAACGAGCAGCTCGTCTGCGAGCGCGAGGTATCCCCACCCTGTGTAACGCCGCGTGCGCTCGTCATCCTGCCAAGCGATCCTGGCCGTCTCCTTGCCGGTTGCAGCGTCGAGACGCAGGCAGCGATCGCCGTGAACGACCCAGACCGCGTCGGGGGAGCTCACGTAGTTCGAGCCGATGGCGTTCGCCCCGGGCTGGTGACTGGTCGAGTCGTACGGCATGCCGACTCCAGGGAGCGCTGCCTGCCAGAGCAGACGCCCCGTATACACGTCGAGCGCGCGCAGCGAATCAGCTCCCTCGACGAAGAGGCGACCGCCTGCCACCTGCGGACGCGGCCCGTGACCGTGACGCGGCAGCACGGCGCGGTTGGACGGTCCGCCGAACCACAGGAGGCCGAGCGGAACGCGAACGAGGCGATCACTCGACACGTTCGCGTTCGTCGCGTCGCCGTATTGATGCGTCCAGTGGCCGGCCCCGCGCAAAGGCCCAGGGCGGTGCAGCCACAGACGATCGCCCGCTTGGCGCGCCTCGATCCCTTCGAGATGACGCGCCACACGCAGCAGCTCGTCGCGAGCCTCCACGCCGATGTCGAGACAAGCGACGCCACCCCACGGGCGGACGACGCGAACGACGCGCTCGAGGAGAGCACGAGCTTCGTCCCGGGACGCGACAGGCCGTCGAACCCAAACGAACGTCGCGAAGTACGGCGGCAACACCGCCGCTGTCGCGCGATTCGGTCGCGGCAACACGACGACCCTCTCGCCAAGGAGGCCCCCGCGATCGAGTTGCTGCCGCCGCGCGGGCAACGCGTCGCGGTCGGCGAGCTCCACGATACGGAGCTCGGACACACGAGCGAGCCGCTCGACCTCGTCCGCCGCGAGACCGTCGACGAGGGCGTGACCGTCCCGAACCGGAACTCCGGCTAACACATCTTCCGACGTCGGGGCGTCATCGTCATCCCGTTCGGTGAGAGCCGAGGGGACGCGACGAGAGATGCGCCGCGGCGAAGCACTCGATGCCGTGGCCGCGGCGAAGCACAGAATGCGACCTTCCCGCGTCGACACGAAGAGCCGTTCCGCCGCCGCGAGGAGGGCGATCGGTCGTCCCTCGATCTCGTGCCTCCAGACGACGCGCCCCTTGCCCGTCGTCGCGGCGCGCGGTGCCTCGACAGCGAGAACGGTTCCCGGACACGCGATCCACAACCGGCGCGCGGTGCGGATCGTTAGCGCGTGGTTCTTGTCCTCCGGCACCCAAGGCGCTCGCACCGGCCAACGCGTGTCGAGCTGCCAAGCACGACGCACGACGCGCTGCGCGCGGATGCCAGAGGGTGGCGCGGCGAGGAGCGCGCGCTCGAGGTCGTCGCCGAGCGCCCCTCGCAACCGCTCGACCTCCGACTGCGTCGCGCGCACACGCCGCGCTCGCGTGTCGAGGAGATCGCGGTCCCGGCTACTCTCGGCGCGCACGCGGATCTCGGCATGGACGTGAAAACCGGGGGCCGGCAGAAACGCGACGGATACGACGCAACGTCGCGGCGCGCCGACTCCAGGACGCCGATCGGCCAGAAGCCGATCGCGAAACCGCAGCACACCAGCGCGGCGCTTCTTCGCGTTGAGGTCGGTGTACTTCGTCTCGACCCGATACCCCCCCGCCAGCACGACGACGGATCCGGTGGCCGGCGCGATGCGAACGACCCTCTCGACGACGCGCTCGACGATGCGGGCCTCGTACGTCACACCGTGCGCGTCATCGTTCCATCGCAGCGTGAACGTGTCGAGGTCGAACGCAGGAGTCGTCGCGACGCGGTCGGCGCCGACGGAAAGCGCCCATCGCTGCGGCGTGTCGCCGTCGGCCGCGGCGACCGACAGCGCAGCACTCCACAGGGTGTTGCCGGATACGGCCGTCGAACGCGGCAGATCGTTGCCGACGGTCTCTCCATCGTCCAGCGCGATCAGGTCGCCGCCGTTGATGACGTACCCATCGAGCGCGGTGACGCGACAGTCCTCGCGCTTCTCATTGCGCGAGAGATCGAAGCGGAGAAGCTCACCGCCGAGGCGATCGAGACTCGCCGGCGCGGCGCGGCCGTTCGGGACGATCAGCCGATTGCCAGTCGCCGCCAGGTACCCCTGTGGCGCGAGCCCCGCGAACGCAGGGCTCGAATGCGGCTGCATCAGGTAGAGCGAGCCACTGCCGTCGTTCGTCCAGCGTACGGCCCCGGTGCGGGCGTCGAGCGCGTGGACGAACACGCCCATGAACGGCCAGATGCCCGCCGCGAAGTAGACCGTGTCGTCGACGAGCACCGGGCCACCGCGCGCCGGCCACGTCGACACGAGACGATCGTTGCCGAGCACCTTGCTGTCCGACGGGCCACCGCGAACGCGCCACAGAACAACGCCGTCGCTCGCGTCGAGGCAGTAGAGGCAGCCGTCGTCCGATGCGATCCACACGCGATCGTCGCGCACGACAGGCGCGAAGCGGAGGGGCCCGTCCGCCCAGAAGCGCCACCGCTCGCTGCCGTCGTCGACGTCATACGCGGTCAGGCGGTCGTCACGCGACGACGCGACGAACAATGTCCGCCCCGCGACAACGGGCTGGTAGCCGCTGTCGAAGTCGAGGCGCGGCGCGTCGGGCCATGCAGGATCGAGCGGCCGGAGCTCTAGCACCCACGCTGGCGCGAGAGCAGCGGGCAGCTCATGCGATGTCGTGCCGCTGCGGCGGGCATCGTGTCGCCACATCGGCCAGTCGCCATCCGCAGAGGCTGCGCTCCTTGCGGCCACGAAGCAGACGACGACGATAGCGAGAGCGGTGACGGGCGAGACGAGGAGCGTTCGACGTGGCGGCATCGAGATGTCCGACGGCTTCGTGAGGACCGAAGACCCCGGATTGCTCGAAGAATCGCTCGCGAAGAATCCGGGCAGGCCCGTACGAGTCTGCGCGCCGGGCGCTCGGGAATCCAGCGGCGCGGCGAAAAACCGCCGCCGATGGCATCGACGCCTCGCGCGATCGACGACGCCCCGCTGGAGAAAGTCGCGGCGGGCCGGTGGCGTACTCACCCTCTCGCTCACCGGCCGCCGTTCACGATGACGGAATCGCTCGCCGTCGAGTCGTGACAAGATTCTCGCAGAAGATTACCGCGCTCCGACGCACACCACTCGACCGTCGAGCGTCGACAGGACCAGCTGTCCGGCCGCGATCGCCAGGCCGTCGCGTGCCGGGATCGGCAATTGAGCCCGCGCGACGACCGCGCCGGTCGTCTTGTCGATCGCCCGCAGCGCTCCCTGCGAGCCCACCGCGTAGACGCGATTCCGCGCCAGCGCGAGCGCGACGATGTCCTGCTTCGAGTCGAACACCCCGACGTTCCACTTCGCCCCCTTCGCCAACCGCTGGCTGCGCCACGCCTCCTTGCCATCGCGAGCCGCCTTGCTGCCCGCCCAGCCAGTCTTCCACTTCTTGTCGAACTTCTCGCCGTCATCGAGACGGAAGTCGCGCCGGTAGAGTGAGCTCTTGTCCTCGGACGATCCGTACAGCACGTTGTCGCGAAACACGACCAGCGGCCGCAGCGGCTCGAACGTCGCAGCACGCTTCTGGTTGCGCGGCGCATACGTCCAGCAGCCCGGCGGGACCATCGCCGCGCCACCGCCAGTGTCGACACGCGCGAACACGTCCCACAGCGCGACCGACATGTCGCCGGTCTTGCGATCGAACACCCAGCGCGACATGCCGATGCCCTCGTCCTCGAGGTGCAGCAAGTCGAAGTTGTCGAACTCCAGACCGTTCGATGCGTAGAAGTTGTCCTGTGGGACGGAATCCAGACGCGTGACCCAGCGGCGCTCGCCGCTGCGTGGATCGACCGCGCACACGACGAGCCCGCGGGCGGCGAGCGACTGCCGTCCGGCCGCGAAGTACACGGTGTCGTCGACGACGAGCACGCTCCCTGGAACCGGCCACGGCGACTCGAGCTGACCGTACGCGACGATGCGTTCGTCGATCGGAGCGACGCGCAGACGCCAGACGAGCGCGCCGTCGGCCGCACGCAGGCAGTACACCTCGCCGCTCTTCGCGCCGAAGAGGCAGAGCCCTCGGTACAGCGTCGGCGGCGTGTCGACGCGAGCGTTCGCCTTGAAACGCCAACGCGGCGCGCCGCTCGCGGCGTCGAGCGCGACCACTTCGTGCGCGTCAGGCCGCGCGACACAGACGATCCCCTCAGCGACGACCGGCGCGGTGATCGGCCCCTTGACGTACGGATCGTCGCGCTGATCGTCGACGATCGGCCCGGACACCGTGCTGCCCGAGTCGACCGGCGTCGCCCAACGCGTCGCGAACGTCTCCGGTCCGTCACTCGTCGTACTGCCGCTGCGCCACGCGTCGTGGCGGTAGCACGGCCAATCGTCATCGCGATCGCTCGCCGCGACGTCAGGAGCCGCGACGTCGGTCTCGATCGAGAACTCGATCTCGTCGACTTTCGCTCGCGCGGGATTGCCACCCGGCCGCGCGCCGGCCAACGCCGCGAACCCGCGCAGCATGGGCCAGCAGACGCAGTGCTTCGGAGTCACCGCGATCAGACCGTTCGCCGGCATCCAACCGACGTCGCGACCGCACGCTCCCTTCGTGATGCGGTTGGCGTCGGTGGTTCCGCTCGCGAGATCGATGAGATCCATCTCGCCGGAGAACAGAAATCGCGGCGTCGCGACCGGCGGAAAACAGTGCGCGAGCCCTGCGTCCCAGGTTTGCTTCACCTCGCCCGTCAAGTAGTCGATCGCGTCGACCTTCGTCGGGTGCCGCTCCTTGCCCTCGCCTCGCCCCCCGCGCAGCATCCACAGCCGGTCGCCTATGAACATCGCGCGCGCTTGGCGGAAATGGCTCATGCCCGGAAAGAGCCCGCGTTCGAAACGCGTCGAGCCATCGGCGGTCGAGAGGACGTGGACCGCGTTGCCACCGGCGTTGTCGTTGAGCGACGAAACCTCGAACGCGAGCTGGCCGTGGTAGTACACGCAGCGCGATGCTTTCGCCGCCCACGGAGTGTCCTCGCGCTGCCACCGCACTCGACCCGAAAGCCGGTCGAGCGCGACGACGACGCTCTTCTCGCCGCGACGGCTATTGCCCTGGACCAACGCGACGACGTCGTCGCCGGCGACGACGAGGCGCGGCTCGGATGCGTCGTGCGTCCATAGGCTGCGCCCGCTGCGCGCCTCGACCGCTCGGACCGTGGCGCCATCGACGGCGATCAGGACACCGTCGGCGAAGAGCAGCTGCCTCGGCTCTCCGGCCTGCGGGTACTCGCGTACGATGCGACCGGTGCCGGTATCGAGCGCGCAGACCTTGCCATCGGTCAGCACGAAAACGCGGCCGCCACCCGCGACAGGTGGCGGCGCACCGGCTGCGCCTCGGTATCCGAAACCGCCGCGCGCGGTCGACGGCGTCAGATTGCGCGTCCAGATTCGCAGGCCGTTGAAGCCGTCGCGCGCGAGAAGGCCGCCGTAGAAGTTCCTCCCGTCGGCCGAGATCAGGTTGGCGGTCTCCTCCCACGGCCCGGCAACCCAGCGCACGCGCCGCGGCGGCCCGACGACGGTATCCCGCGATGCCGCATTGCCGGCGGCGGAGTGACGCGGATGCGTCCACTCGTCCATCTCGACGGGCCACGGCTTGCGCGCCGTGATCCAACCCGCTGCCGGCGCCAGCTCCGGTGCCGCTTCGAATCCGGCGGCGGCGAGATCGTCGCTCGACACGGTACTCGGTGCGGCGAGCACGACACCGCGCGGACACACGACTCGGTGCATCTCGGTGGCCGTGACGACCGCGTCCGGCGCGGCGGAGGCGGTCACGATGAGTGCGTTGACGAGGTTCTCGGTGTACGGAAGCTTGCCGCCGCGCAGCCGGTCGGCGGACACGACGGCTTCGAGACCGCTCGCGGCCACTCGTTGCCGCGCTGAGTCGACCGCGCCGGCGTCAGGATCCAGAACGTGGACGAGAAACCGACCCGAACGCCCGAATGCCCCTTCGAACGAAGCGGCGGCCGCGCCGACGACGACCAGAAGACCGCCCGGCACGCCCGCCGCCTGCACGGCTCGCGAGCACGCGGGGCCCAGCTCGGCCGGAGGCGCTCCGAACGCATGCGGCAGCGCGAGAACAGAACACGCGAGGGCGACGAGACGCATGAATCGGATCATGACGGTGCAGACCTCTCGAACCGGTGGACGGGGGCACGGCGCGGAGAGCGCGCCGTCGCGGCGTCATTCTACTTAACGGGCACCCTGAACGCAGGGCTTGTGAAAGACGGCACAAGGCGGCACGCGGGCCCGACACGACGCTACTCCCCGGCTGTGACTCCGGTTACAATCCCGTCTCGGTTCGAGCTGCCGCACTCAGAGAGGAGTCCTCCATGCGTTTGCCGCTTCGCGTACGGCACGTCGCCGTCATGGCCCTCGGAGCCTGGCTGCTGTTCTCATCGTTCGCCGCCGCGTGCTCCGTGCCGGTGTTCCGCTACGCGCTGGAGCGCTGGCCGCCGGACCGCTTCCGCGCCGTCGTGTTCCACCGCGGCGAGTTGACGCCGGAGCAGGTCAAGATCATCGACGCGATCGACGAGGCGACGGGTCTCGGCCGCGAGGTCAACCTCGACATCCTCGCGGTCGATCTCGACGACTCGCCCCCGGCGTCGCTGGCGCGTTTCGTCGACGAGAAGGAGCCGCTCGAGACGCCTCGGGTCAGCCTGTTGACGCCCGACCCGCGCTTCGCGCTGCGGCCGGATCGCCAGCTCTGGAGCGGCGCGCTCGACGCGAAGTCGACAGGGGAGAAGATCGCCGAGCTCTCCGACTCGCCGCTGCGCAAGAAGATCGCCTCCGACCTGCTCGGCGGCACGACCGCGGTCTGGGTCTGTCTCGAATCCGGTGACAAGAAGAAGGACGACGAGGCCTTTGCGCGTCTCGAGAAGCACCTTCGCGCGCTCGAGAAGGAGCTCAAGCTTCCCGCTGAGATGACCGCGCAACTCGACGGCACCGCAGACTCGCTCGGCCCGATCGATCCGGTGGACGAGCTGCAGGCGGACGTGCCGCTGAAGATCGCGTTCTCGACCGTGCGCGTCGCGCGCAAGGATGCGAAGGAGGCGGTTCTCGTCGATCAGCTGCTGCACTGCGAGGAGGATCTCCTCGAGCTCGAGGGCCCGATGGCTCTGCCGGTCTTCGGCCGTGGCCGCGTACTCTGGGCCCTTGTCGGCGCGGGCATCAACGAGGAGACGATCCGCGAGACGTGCGAGTTCCTCGTCGGCGCGTGCTCGTGCCAGATCAAGGCGCAGAACCCGGGCGTCGATCTGCTGCTGACGGCCGATTGGGACGCCGCGCTCGATCGCTCGTACGCGTCGAAGGAGATCGAGATCCCGCCGCTCGCCGGGCTCGAAGGGTTCGTGGGGTCGGCAACGCCCGACGCACCGAAGGACGGAGACGGAAACGGGGACGGAGACGGAGAGGACACCGTCGCCGCGACCGCGACTCCCGTGTCACCCGATACGACGCCGAACGAGGACGCGGCGGATGCCGCCGACGAGCCGGAACCGCGCGCGGAGGCAATGACCGTCGCGCCGCCCGCCGACGCTGCGGCGGCGACCACCACCGAGCCCCTGCCCGACGTGACGGCCGAAGCCGACGAGAAGAGCGCCAAGAGCGGCAGCCTGACGCGCAACATCATCGTCGTCGCCGGAGTCGGCATCGCGATCCTGCTCATCGCGTCGTTCCTCGTCCGCCGCAAGTAGCCCTGCGCCAGCAACCCACCGACAACCAGTCGCCCGAGAAGCCATGAACCTGCCGCGACTCGTGACGCGGGAGATCGCCTTCCGCAAGCTGACGTTCCTCATCAGTCTCGCGGCCATCGCCGCGGCCGTCGCGTGCTCATGCGCGGCGCTCCTCCTGCTCGACGACCACGGCCAACGCACGGCCGAAATCGTGGAGGAGCACGAAAGGAAGACGGTCACGATCGTTGCCGGGCATGCTGCCGATCTCGCCGCCCTCGTCAAGAAGCACGAGGACGAGACGCGCAAGACGATGAAGAAGCTCGGCTTCAACGTGCTGATCCTGCCGCTGGAGCAGAAGCTCGAGGATCTCTACGCCGACGACTTCGCGACGAAGTACATGCCCGAGTCGTACGTCGACAAGCTCGCGAACTCCTCGATCATGACGGTCAATCACCTGCTGCCGAGTCTGACGCAGAAGCTCGTCTGGCCGGAGGAACAGCGCACGATCATCGTCATCGGCGTACGCGGCGAGGTGCCGATCCACCACCGCGATCCGAAGAAGCCGCTGCTGGACGCGGTCCCGAAAGGCAAGGCGGTGCTCGGCTACGAGCTGCACCAGAAGCAGGGACGCAAGGTCGGCGACAAGATCACGCTGAAGGGGCAGGAGTTCGAGGTCGCGAAGGTCCACCCGCAGCGCGGCACGAAGGACGACATCACGATCTGGATCGACCTCGCGACCGCGCAGGAGATGTTCGGCAAGCAGGGAAAGGTCAACGCGATCCTGGCGCTCGAGTGTAATTGCGCCGCCGATCGTCTCGCCGTCATCCGCGAGGAGATCGCGGGGATACTTCCGGACACGCAGGTCATCGAACGCGGCTCGAGGGCGACCGCACGTGCGGAGCAGCGGGCAGCGGCCAAGAAGCACGCCGAGCGGGCGTTGGCGGACGCCAAGGCGAATCGCGACGAGCTGCTCGGCCAACGCGAGGCGAATCGCGACAAGCTCTTCGCGCAGCGCGAGGCGTTCGCGGCGATGCTCGTGCCGCTCGTCCTCGTCGGCGCCGCGCTGCTCGTCGGCGTCCTCGCGTTCCTGAACGTCCGCGACCGACATGCCGAGATCGGCGTCTTGCGCGCGCTCGGCGTCGGCGGCGCGCGGATCGTCGCGGTCTTCCTCGGCAAGGCGCTCGTCGTCGGAGCGATCGGCGGCGCGATCGGCTTTCCCTTGGGACTCGCGATCGCGTCGGGGCAAGGCGAGAGCGCGGCGGCTCAGACCGGGCTGTTCGGTCTATTCGACGCGACGCTCCTCGTCGTCGTGCTCGTGGCCGCGCCGCTCGTTGCCGTGCTCGCCAGCTGGCTACCGGCGCTCATTGCGGCGCAGCAGGATCCGGCGATCGTGCTGCGCGATACCTAGACGTCCACGGCTGCTGCGCGCTCGTCGATTGCCGCGCTCCCCCGGGAGCGACCGCCGAGACGCCCGCGGTCTTCTGCTCCAGCGAGTCGACCAGCGCGGCACCTTGACCGGACGCCGTCGGGCTCCACGGGAACTCGGCGCGGACCGCCTCGATCCGCTCGATCGCCTCGTCGTAGCGCCGTTCCTCGATGATCTGCTCGGCGAACACGGTGCGCATGAGCACGAGGAGCTCGTTCTGCACGAGCATCTCGCGGATGATGAACCACACGCAGCCGACCAGGAACACGGCGGCGATCGATTGCCGCACGATGTTCTTGTACAGCGCGCGCCGACGCTCGAGCCGCCCGGAGCGGATCTCGTCGATGCGTTTGCGAGCCCTGTCGTTCGAAGGGTCGTACTTGACGATCTTCTGCAGCACGCTCTCGGCGTCGTCCCATCGCTGGATCTTGACGAACACCGAGGCGACGTGGCTCAGGTGGGCCGTGCCCTTCTTCTGCTCGCCGAGATCGAAGTACGCCTCGCCGAGACGGATCTCGAAATCGTGCTCGTCGGGGAACATCTCGACGAGCCGTAGCAGGTGGTCGCGGACAATCTCGGTCAGCCCCAACTCCACGAAGTGATCGAGGAACTCGCGACCGAAAGTCAGAATGGCGTCGCGCTCTCCCGAGTCGCAGACGCAGCTCCAGAGCTTCTTCCACGTGACGATATCGCGCGGGTTCAGCTCGAGTGACATCGACAGGTGGCTTCGCGCCGCGTCGATGTCGCCGTCTTCGAGATACGAGACCGCCAGCATCTTGTGATGCTTGGCGGCATCCCCGCTCTCGCCGCGCTGCTCGTGGAGCACGGCGAGGCGGTTGTGCACGTCCCGGTTGTTCGGCTCGCGCGCGAGGATCGCCTCGAGCTGTGCGATCGACTCGGCGGAGTCCTGACCTCCATCGCTGAGCTCGACGATGTCCTCCGCCTCGAGCGGCCGCGCCGTCTTCGCAGCGATCAGCCCGGAGATGCAATGACTCGCGTCGAAGCGGGAGCAAGGCAGCCGCGCGATGACCTGCTTGATCGTGTGGTTGCCGTCGAGCAGCTCGAGGGCGGTCGCGGTCACTTCGTCTTCTTCCGCGAGCGACTCGAGGAGATGCTCGCGAGAGCTGGGAGCGATGGAGTAGATCTCGTCCTCTGCTGGCAGCCGGCGTCGAATCTGCTGCCACTCGTCGGCGCGCCGGGCCGCCTCCATGATCAGGTTCTGCGCCGGGAAACCGCCCTCCAGCGCCCGCACCTCGCGGTCGGCCTGGGCGTCGTCGAGAATGCTCTCGCGGAACGTGAAGCTCCCCTCCTGGAAGCCGAGCACCTCGCACAGATCCTCGCGCACGACGTCGCGCAGCAGCGTCTTGTAGTCGCCGAGGTCCATCGCGCCGAGGTCGTGCAGGATCTCGCCGAGCGTCTTGCGCTTGGCGCGCTTGTGGCGCCGCACCGCCTGCTCGATCTTCTCCGGCACGACGAGCTCCTTGTCGAGCAGCCAGCGTGCGAAGTCGAGACCGCGATCGTCGCGATACGACACGATAGCGCCCGACGAGAACTGAATCCACGCCACGATGCCGCCGGAGCGCACCTCGAGCGTGCCCGTCTTCTTGTTCGCGACGAGGTTCTGCACGACGTCACCGAGCGGCAACGACGAGATCTGACCGGAAAAGCTCATCGGGACCCTACCCCTCGAGACCTCTGCGAATCGGCCGTCATCATCCCTTCTCGGCCGGTCGGACCGAGCAGGGTAGCGCAGAAGTATAGGATGGCCGTCGAGGGGACGCTACCGGAACCGCACGGCATCCGGCGTGCCCGACCCCGCCCTCTCTCACCGCCTCCGCTGCCGCACGCTTCGTTGGTTCAGGTAGTCGACCAGCACCGCCGCCAGGTCGCGCCGCGTATCGACGACGACCCTCTCGACGCGGTTGCGCTGGCAGATTTCGGCGAAGCGGCGATCGAAGCGCTCGAAGGCCTCGAGATACGCCCCGCGAACGTCGCTGAGCTGCGCCAGCAGCGCCCCGGCCTCCTCGAGCCCGACGAACTTGACCATGCCGTCGAACTCGAAGGAGATCTCGTCGCCGTGCAACGTCTGGAACAGCACGACCTCGTGCTGCTGATAACGCATGCGTTGGAGCACCGATTCGAGCTCGTCCAGGTCGACGAAGAAGTCGCTGAAGACCATGACGATCTCGCGACGCCCGATCCGTCCGGCGACCTCCGCCAGGCACTTCGCGATGCGCGTCTTCTCGACGGGCTCGATCTCGTCGAGGTGCTCGGTCATGCGCAGCACTTGCGCCATCGTGTTGCTCGGAGCGATGAAGGCGCACAGATCACGATCGAACGTGAACAGCGAGACCCTGTCGCTCTGGCGGACGACCGCGTGGCCGAGGCACGTGACCATCTTGGCGGCGTAGAACATCTTCTGCGCATCGCCCGCGCCGTAGCGCATCGACGCGCTGACGTCCAGTACGAGATGGCACGTCAGGTTCGTCTCCATCTCGTACTGCTTGATGAAGTACTTCTCGCGCGTGAAGTACACGCGCCAATCGATGTGCTTCGGATCGTCGCCCCAGTTGTATTCGCGATGCCCGGCGAACTCGACCGCGAAGCCGTGAAGCGGCGAACGATGCGCACCGGCGAGGTTTCCCATGACGAGACCGCGCGGCTCGATCGCGCGATTCGCCATGCGGCTCAGCACGTCGGGGTCGAGGTATCGCGACAGGACGCTGCCGGCCATGGGATCCTCACTTCGCTCCCGACGGGGAACTCGACGTCCCCGGGCCAGGCCGGTGGTAGGTGCGGTCGGACGGCACGGCCTCCATGAGCATCTCGATCAACCGCTCGCTGTCGATCTCGGCGGCCTGTGCCGAGTAGTTGCCCGCGATGCGGTGCCGCAATGCCGGCTTGGCGACCGCCTTCACATCGCCGATCGTCGCGTGGTGTCGCCCGTACAGCAGAGCCCTTGCCTTCGCGCACGTCACCAGCGTCAACACGCCTCGAGGGCCGGCGCCCCAGCTCACCCAGCGATCGACGAACTCCGGAGCTTCTTCCGCACCCGGTCGCGATGCGCGGACGAGCGCCCACGAATACCCGAGTACGTGATCGCTGACAGGAACGCGCGTGACGAGATCCTGAATCGCCAGAATCTCGTCGATCGACAGCACGGCCGAGATCTCACCGACCAGCCCGTTCGTCACGCGGCGAGCGATCTCCCACTCCTCGTCCCCGCTCGGGTAGTCGACCTTGATGTGGAGCAGGAACCTGTCGAGCTGCGCCTCCGGCAACGGGTAGGTGCCCTCCTGCTCGAGCGGGTTCTGCGTCGCGAGCACGAAGAACGGCACGGGCAATGCGTGAACCGTCCCGCCGGCGCTGATCTGACGCTCCTGCATCGACTCGAGCATCGCCGCCTGAGTCTTCGGCGGCGTGCGGTTGATCTCGTCCGCCAGGATCATATTGGCGAACAGCGGTCCCTCGAGAAAGCGGTACTCGCGCGCTCCGCTCTCGAGGTTCTCCTGGATGATTTCGGTACCGGTGACGTCGCTCGGCATCAGATCGGGCGTGAACTGAATGCGTTTGAAGCTGAGCCTCAGCGACGACGCGATGGAGCTGACGAGAAGCGTCTTCGCCAGCCCCGGAA
This sequence comes from uncultured Planctomycetia bacterium, assembly GCA_964392615.1. Taxonomy (GTDB): domain Bacteria; phylum Planctomycetota; class UBA8108; order UBA8108; family UBA8108; genus CAYMRB01. Next base: position 31,751 of record CAYMRB010000006.1, read on the forward strand.
CCCCTTCGAGCAAGGCGTGCCCGCGCGCGAACATCGCGACGAGGACCTGCTCGATGACGTCGGCTTGGCCGACGATCACCTTGGCGAGCTCGTCGCGAATCCGGTTGTACGCGCGCTCGCAGCGATCGACCGCCTCGAGATCCCGCGACTCGACGGAATCGTTCGACGCGGTCTCAGACGTGTCGTCGGACAGCAGTCCGGCGGCGCTCTCGTTGGCTTGGGGATCGTCCGGCACGCCCTGGCTTCTCATGTCCATTCGCTGGCGAACTCGTCAGTCGATGCTCTCGAAGTAACGTCGCAACATCTCCTCGTAGCCCCGCGGCGCGCGACTGCGGGAACGCGCACGAATCGCGGCGCGCACCTCCGGCGGCAAGCGCGCGAACCACGACGCCGTCTCGATGCGGCGCGGAATGCCGCCGGCGCCCGGCCGCGTCTCGCTGCGATCCGGTCGCGCGACGCTTCCTCCCACTGCTGATCCCGCGCGCGCAGCTCCCGTTTCCGCACGCGCCGCGCGCGGGTCGCCGGGGAGGGCGGAGACGGCCGGCCCCGCACCATCGAGCGGCGACGGGGCTCCGTTCGTCGCCGCGGTCGACTCCGCCGCAGCGGTGCCACTCGCGGCTGCGGCATGAGCGCCAGGCTCCCCGCCGGAACCGCTCCCGGTCGCCCCACCATCCTCCTGCCCGTCGGCGCTCGTTGCGTTGCCCAAGCGCATGGCCAGATCCAACGCCCCGCGCAGCGGCTCGTTGGCGATCTCGCGCTGCCCGGAGATCGCGGCGGCGCCCGCGTCGGCGGCACGTCGTGCGGCCGCGAAATCGCGATGCGCGCGATCGATCGCGGAATCGATCGCGGGATCGTGCGTCTCGCTCGAAGCGGCGGCGCGGCGTTGCCGGACTTCGTCGCGGAAGTCCTCCTGGCGTGCGACCATCTTGCCGATGTGCACGGCGTTCTCGCGATCGCTGCGGATGCGTTCCTCACGCGCGCTGAGGTTCGCCGCGGCGCGCTCCAGCGCGTGCTCGAGGCGTCCGGGCGTCGCCGTCGACCGACCCGCCGAGCCGCTCTCGCCCACGCCCCCACCGGTTGACGTCGGCGACGACGCGGCGCGCGGCGCGAGTGCCAGGCTCTCCGCCTCGCGCAAGGCTGCCGTAGCGCCCGGGTCGACGTGCGCGGCGTCCGGCGCAATCTCGCCCGCACGGCGCGCCTGGGCGCGCAGCGTCTCGTCTCCGCCGCGCTCCAGCCTGGCGATCGCACGAGCCAACTCGTCGCCGGCCTCGACGAGGGCCACGAGCGTCGAGCGCTGCTCGAAGCGCGCGGTAGGCTCGTCGTTGAGGGCGATCGCCACCGACGCGCGCTCCGACGCGGAACCGGCCGCATCGAGAGAATCCACCACCGAGAACGCGAGACCGCCCACGAGATCACGCGCCTCGGCTACCGCCAGGCCGACGCGCCGTTGCGCCGCGGTGTCGATCTCGTCGCGAGACTCGATGGCGAACGCTCGGCGCACGATTGATTGCGACTCGTCGCGAGCCCGTTCGAGCGCGAGCCGAGCCGTCGATTGCGCCAATTCCGCCATCGCGATGTCGCCGTCGAGCAACGCCCGGATGCCCTCCTCCGCCGCCGCATGCGCTTGCTGCAATGCACCGCGAACCGAGTCGAGCTCGCGTGCGCTGGCGCCGTCTGCGACCGATTTGCGCGCACGCGCGGCGAGATCTCCAGCCGAGTCCGCGACGACTTGCTGCTCGGCTGCAGCCGACGTCGGAGATTCGACCCACCCGGCGGCGAGGTCGGCAGCGGCGCGGTCGGCGAGCTCCTGGCGCGCGAGCGACTCGATCGCTCCGTCGGCGAGGTCCATCGCGATCGCCGCGTCCGCGCGACCGGCGGCGCGCAATTGCTCGCGCGTCGCCGCTGCGACTCTGGCGGCTGCCCGCTCGAGGCGATCGAGTGCAGCGCCGATCGCTTCGGGCAGGGAAGCGAGCGACTTGTCGACCCGTTCGCGAACCGACCGGACAGATCCGAGCTGCTCTGCGCTGAGCTCCGCGAGGTCCGCGGCGAGATCGCCGACCTGCGATCGCAGCTGCGCCGCGGCGACCTCGAGACGAGTCGCGGCCAGCCCGGCCCGTTCGGCGGCCTCGGAAGCTGCGCGTCGCCCTCGCTCGCCGGTCCGACGCCCCGCGTTGCGCAGCTGGGACTCGAGGCCCTGCATCGGCTTCTTCGCAGCCTCGATCGTGTCGGCGACGTGCGGCGCGATCGTATGGAGCGCCTCGGCGACCTTCTCGGCGAGCAGCGAGACGCTCCGCTGACGACGCGCGAGCTCGGAGCCTTCCGCAGCCGCCAAGCCGATCTCGCGCTGCGCACCAGTCGTGCAGCGCGATGCGATCTCGCGCTCCACCGCGGCCGCACGCTCGAGCGCATCCGACGCCTTGGACAGCTCGAGGACGTGGACCGCTCTTCCCTGCCGACGCGCGTCGGCAAGGGCGGCCTCGATTTCGGCAGCGGCGTGCTCGAGGGTGTCCTCCGCGGCATCGATGCGCGACGAGACGGTCGCGCGCGACGAGTCCGCCCACGGCGCCGTTCCCTCCCACGGATTCGGGCGCGGCGGTTCGCCTCCGGTCGGTGCGTCGAGCGCAGCGGCCAGCGCGGCGACGGCATCGCGCGCGCTGGCGAGGCCGTTCGTCACGTCGGTGGTCAAATCGCGCCCCTCGTCCAGCTCATCGAGCCGCGCCGCGATCGCGCGCTCGGCATCGCGGATCCGTTCGCGTCCCGACGGCGACGTCGACGCGATCAACGCGCCGAGATCGGCGTGGTGGCGACGGATTTCCGCGACGTCGCGACGCACGGCTTCGAGATCCTTGATGCGGCGAGCGAGCCCCTCCGCGCTGCGAGCGGCCGCGTCCCGCTCCGACGCATCCGAGAGGCCCTGCTCGACGCGCGCGAGGGCGGCGAGAACGCTGTCCTGCTCGATGACCGCCCCTTGTCGGTCGAGATCGAACAACCGCCGCGTGGCCTCGGACGCCGCGTCGCGGGCGGTCACCGCGTGCGCGGTGCCTCTGCTGTCGAGCGAGGCAGAGAGCTTGCCGATGTCGTCACGCACCGCCTTCTGCCTCCCGACGAGGGAATCCGCGGACGCGTCGGTCAGGTCCGTGGTCGCGGTCAGATCACGCGCCTCTTGCTGACGACGCAGAAGCTCGCGGACGAGCTCGATCGTGCTCTCCCGGTCGCTGTCGATGACGCCCTGGACCTCCTCGACCTTGCGCAGGAGGAGCGCAAGGCCGCGCAGCGCCGTCTTCTGCGCACGCACCGCCGCCGGAACGTCGAAGGTCTCGAGCGCCCGTATCGTACTCGCGACAGCATTGTCGACGTCGGCCGCCTGCAGGATGCGCAAACCGTCAGCCGCACCTTCACCGATCTCGCCGCCCCACTCGCTGACGTCGGAGAGATTCAGGATGAGGCGATCGAGCAACGCGACGACGTCGCGCGCGTCCTGGATCGCCCCGAGGACCATGGCCTCCTGTCGACCGCGCGCTTCGAGCGGAATCGACTGCGCGAATTCGAGGTGAACCTCTTCCAGCTCGATCAAACGCTTGACCTGTGCAGCGAGCCCCGCCGTCTCGAGTCGGCGCCGCAGGTTCTGCCGCTCCAGCGAGAGGCGCAGAACGATCGCGCGGATCATCTGCCTCGCTTCGGCGAATGCCGGCACGCGATCGGGCTCATCGCCGTTCTGCGCGCGTACGAGCAGCGCGACAACCTGCGACATCTCGGCCTCGACGAGTCCGCTGATATTCATCCGCATGCTGTGGATGTCGCGGTAGAGCTGCAACTCGCGCAGGCCGTTCTCCTCGAGCTGCTGCAGCTGGACGTCGAGCACGCCGGTCACGAGTTCGCGCGCCATGACGCGCGCACGTTCCTGCGCCTCCTGCTTGCGCCGCAAGGCGTGCACGTCGACGCCGAGGCCGTCGGGAACCCTTCCGACTGCCGGCGTCGTGCAGAGGAGTGCCGCCAATGCGAGAAGCAGGATGGCGTTGCAGCGCGTCACTTCGACTCTCCGATGCCGAGCTGGCGTTCGATGATCGCGTCCAGCTGGAGAGCTGAGCGCTGATCCGACTCGAGCATCGCGGCGAGCAGGCCGCGCTGATCCGTGACCTCGAGGACGATCGTTTCGCTCGTCGCGGTCGCGCCGGGACGGTCGCCGCGGAAATCCTCGGCGGTGACGGTTAGCCGAACCTCGTCGCCCTTGGCGAGCTGCAGGGACTCGAGGTCGATGGCGTGCGAGTCCCGCACGCTCCGCGGCCGCGGAGCGCCCGCCGCGAGATCGGCCAGCACGCGCTCGTGGCCCGAGGTCTCGGTTTCGTCGCGACCGCCGCCTCCCCCTCCACGACCGCCCGCTCGATCGACCTCCATGTGAAGCACGACGCTCGCTAGAGCGAAGTCGTCGAGAGCGCCGAAGCGAATCCGCGGACGGGCCGTGGGCAGCACGTGACTGTGAACGACGGCTGCGGCGACGCGCGGCCTGCGATCCGCCCGAATGCGTACGTGCCCGCGCAGAGGCGCGCTCGGCTCGAAGCCGTGCTCGTCGGTGACGCGAACCTCGTATTGCAGGGGCTCGCGCACGTCGGCGAAGGGCGTCCCGGTCGGATCGAGTGCGAAGATGCGCCGCGCCGAATCGACGGCGCGCAGCGGGTATTCATCGCCGGCGACGACAAGCCGAGCCTCCGCGAGGGCCTTGTTCGCACACTCGATGCGGACGCCGACAGCCGATCCCTCGAAGACGGAGGCCTGACGCGCGCCGAGCGCGCTGCCACGCGCCGCGACTCCGTCCGCCGCCGAACGAGCGGGCGCATCGTCGTCGCCCGCGTCGCCCGTGTGCCGCGCATACTCGGGAAGCACCGGTATCAGCTTCAGGTCGACGAGCGGCCGCGGCACCACCTCGATACGCGCCGCGTCGGTCCGCGCGTCTCCGACGAGGACGCGGCACGTGACCGACTCCGCCAGTCGCTCCAACCCGCCGCGATAGATCGTGGGATCGGCCTCAGCCGGTCGGAGCTCGATGCGGGCGCGTTCGTCGCCTCCGATACGCGTCAGCTCGGCACGTCCGCTCAGCGGCAGCTCGCCCGCGCAGTGGACCGCGATCTCGAGCGCCCCGCCGGCCAGCAGGCGAGCCAGTGTGCCGTCGTCGAAGTCGGAGTCGGACGCCACGGTCCGGACGGCATCGCCGCCGTTCACGACGACGCGGACGATGCGAGTCGCGGTCGGGTACCGCGCTTCCCGCAACGCCAGTCGCGTGAAGAACGTCTTGGCGTGGAGCGGAAACGCGGCGCAGAAGCCCCCGAGAACGGCAACAGTCACCAGGAGCCAGCCCGAACGCCGGTACAGCGGTCCGCGATCGATCGAATCGCGCAGGTCGACTTCGCCCGCACCCCACCGGCGGGCCGCGCGCTCCACGACCGCGCTACGCAGCTCGGGAGAGCCCCACTCGCGCGCCGCGTCCGTCTCGAACTGCAGTGCGGCAACGAAGTCGGAATCGACGCCCCGGCGGCTCTCGGCGAGCAGCGCGAGGTCGACGAGCCGATCGCGCCGCCGCAAGAACGGCAGCGCGTACCGTCGCACGACGTAGCCGACGACGACGGCGGCCAGGCCCACCGCGACGAGGCGTTGCGGCCGGTCCATGTCGAATAGCCAGTCGACGAGCGCGACCCCGAACAACGACCACACCAGCACCAATGTGACGACGCAGTAGACGCAGCCGAGTCGCATATGGTGCCGCGCGCGACGCAGAGCGCGAAGGCCGCCGCGCAGGGCGGCGAGCCGCGTCGCGGCCGAGTCGTCGGGCCCCGAGACGTCCGGCCCCGAGACGCCGACGCCAGCGTCGGCGCGGGCAAACGGCGCGCTGCCACGCCCATGTCCAGGCGTTTCGGTAGCGGACGGTAAGTCTCGATCTCGCACTCGTGGCACCTACTCGGACGCGCCCCGAGGCCCGAATCACCGCTTCGGCGGTGGCTCGACCTCCCGTCCATCAAACAGCCTGAGCCGCGTCGTGACAACTGAGTTCGTGTGACGGAGACGATTCGACTCGCGATCGACCGAGTCCAGCGTTCGGCGGCTGCCCGGATGAAGAAGATCCTCCGCGGTCGGATGCACACAAGACGCGGGAGGAGCCATGCAGCAGGCCACGATCACCGGACACGCGGGCGGCGCCTGCTACTAGCAAAGCGCTTGCAAGCAGAACCGCTGCGGCAGAGCGCGCTCGTGCTGGTTCCGCCGACAGGAGCTCGCGTTTTCGTTGGCCACAGGTCGGACGAGGAGTACACTCGGCTCGGAACGGACCTTCCGTATCAGTCCGTTGACAAGGTGTTTCGAGTGCGAGGATTATCGCGCCGACCTTTTCGACGGGCTGCAAGGCTGACCGGGGCCGCCGTCGCGTGTTGTTCATCGGACCGGGGCCCGCTGACATCAAGAGGGGACCAGTATGCTACCCGACCGCGAAGCGGCCGTTGGAGCGTCTATCGCTACGATTCGCGCCACCGCGCGAACACTCGCCGTGTCATGTCTGACTGGCATGATCATCGCGTTTCTCGCCGACGGACTCGACGCCCAATGCTTCGTTCGCGCCGAGGCCAACTGCGATGGCCAGGTCGACATCTCGGATCCGGTCTACACGCTCAACTGGCTGTTCAGCGGCGGGCCCGATCCATGCTGTATCGACGCCGCGGACTCGGACGACGACGGCGCGGTCAACATCACCGACCCGATCGTCACGCTGTCGTGGCTCTTCCAGGGCGGCCCAGCGCCGCAGCCGCCGGCACCGCCCGCGTGTGGACCCGATCCGACGGACGACGCGCTCGGCTGCCTTGCCTACCCGCACTGCGTCGACGCGCTGGGCTGCGGCGCGACTGGCGATGAAATCACGCTCGTCGAGATCCCCGATCAGACGATCACGCTCGGAAGCGCCCTCGATCTAGAAGCGCCGGTCGTCGGTGACGGTGGCGCGGATCTCGAGTACTCGCTTCTCACCAGCCCGCCGGGCATGACGGTATCCTCTCCCGACGGACGAATCCGATGGCAGCCCATCGACGAAGCACTCCTCGGAGTGCACGACGTCACCGTGGCCGTGGAGGACGAATCGGGCAGCGCCGACCTTGCCAGCCTCGTCGTGACCGTGACACGTTCGAATCAGGCCCCGGTCGCTGGCGACGATGTCTTCACCGCTTCACACGGTGTCGCGCTGCGTGTCGACGCGCCCGGCGTGCTCGCGAACGACTCCGACGAGAACGGTGACGCACTTCAAGCTCGACTCGTGACGGAGCCGACGAATGGCGTCGTGGAGCTCCTGCAAGACGGTTCCTTCGAGTACACGCCACTGAGCGCGATCCCGACGGTGCGGGAGAATCTCAACCTCTCGCTCGTCCTCTTCAGCGAAGCCCGGCCCGGTGGTACGTGGAATGCCAGCTATCGCCCCGAGCAGGCGGTCGACAACAACCCGGAGACGGCTTGGTCGTCGCGCAGTGTGGGCGACCAGTCCTTCGAGCTCGAGTTCGCACAAGACGTCACGGTGCGCCGTCTCGAAGTCGTCGGGCCTCGGAACTCCAGCGCCCCGTTCGGAGCTCACCTGCTCGAGGCTCGGTTCCTGATTTTCGATCGATCCTCGTCGCTACTTTGGGAGAGCGGCCCTGTCCAATTCGAGGAACCAGGCGATGTGTCCGTCGAAGTCGGTGAGGTACCGAACGCGGCACGCGTGCGCATCGAGCCGATCGAGACGTTCAACGGAATCGCCGCTCTCGGAGAGTTTCACGTCTTCGGTGATGCCGTACCGGAGCGATTCGCAGTCGCGGTCGAGTGGACCTGGGAAGGCAGCGATGTTCTGCCGGAATCCGTCCAGGCGATGGCGACGCCGTTGGTCGCAGACCTGAACGTCGACGGCATGCCCGAGGTGATCTTCGCCACATCGGCGTCACTCGATCCGGCCTCAGACAGTGCGGTGGGACAGATACGAGTCGTGCGCGGAGACGGCGGGGCCGAGGTCTTCACCACGAGTGATCCCGAAGCCGCAGTCCTTTCGACCGCGCAGTTGGCGGTGGGCAACATCGATGAGAGCCCCGAGCTCGAGATCATCGCTGTCTCGAGTGACAAGAACTTCCTCCGCGCGTTTTCGCACGCTGGCGAACTCCTGTGGACGAGTGAGCGCTTGCCCGGATCTGACGGGCCGCGTTTCGGAGGACCTTCGCTCGCCGATCTCGACGGTGACGGCCAGCCCGAGATCCTCGTTGCCGTGCTCAACCCGCCGTTTGTCGTCGCGCTGGACGCTGCCGGCAGCATCCTCTGGTCTACGCAGAGTTCGGGCGGCGGATTGATCGCCGGGTTTGCCACCGCTGCGGACGTCGACCTCGACGGCGAAGTCGAAATCGTCGCGGGGAACTCGATCCTGACGCACGAGGGTGAGCTCGTCTTTCGCAGCACGGAGGTACCCGATGGCGCCCACGCGTTAGGGAACTTCGACGACGACCCTTTCCCCGAGGTCGCCGTATCGTCCGGGCCGACCCTGTACCTGATGGACGACGACGGTCGCACGATCTGGAGCGTGTTCCGCGCCGCGTCCAGCAATTCCGGTGCTCCCCCGACGGTCGCAGACTTCGACGGCGACGGTGGAGCGGAGATCGGACTTGCCGCGGCCGGCACGTACACCGTCTTCGATGCCGATGGCTCGATCCTCTGGTCCCATCCGATCACCGATTCCAGCTCGGGTGCGACGGGGTCTACGGTCTTCGATTTCGACAACGACGGTTCGGCCGAGGTCGTCTACTCCGACGAACTCTGGCTCTGGGTCTTCCGTGGCTCGGACGGAGCCGTGCTGCTGAAGACGCCGCTTCGTTCGGGAACCGTCGTCGAGTACCCCGTGATCGCCGACGTCGACGCCGACGGTCACGCCGAGATCGTAGCCGTTGCGAATCAGGTATTCACGGGCGGCGAGCAGCACGGGCTCTGGGTCTTCGGAGGCCTGTTCGACGACTGGGTACGCGCGCGCCCCATCTGGAATCAGCACGCCTACCACGTCACCAATGTCGAGATCGATGGAACGATTCCCGCCGCGCCGCGCCCCTTCTGGCTACTGCCCGGTCTCAACAGCTTTCGTCAGAACTCGTTTCAGGCCGACGAGCTCGGCGCTGCGGATCGATTCACCTACCGGGCCGCGGACAACGAACTGGAATCAAACCTGGCGACGGTCTACATCGAGACTCTTCCGGAGAACACCGCGCCGGAGATCCAGTCGGCGCCCGACTCGACAGGGACCGTGGGCTTCCGTTATGTCTACGCAGCACTCGCCGTGGACGTCGATCTCGACCCCCTCGTCTTCTCGCTGGTCGACGCACCACCGGAAATGACGATCGATCGCGAGACTGGCCTGCTTCGTTGGACTCCCCCTGCCGCAGGGGAGTTCGGCGTGTCCATTCGCGTCGAGGACGATGACGGGTTCGCGGCCTTCCAACGCTACACGATTCAGGTCGTCGAACCGAGCCGTGTTCCCGACGTGCGCGGTCAAACCGAGGCCGTTGCACGATCGACTCTCGAGGCCGAATCTTGGGATCCCGGGCCGACCGGTCTCGCGTTTCATCCGACAGTTGCCGCAGGACTCGTCGTGTCGCAGAGCCCGCCGGGCGGCGCCGCCGCCGAGCCGGGCAGTCGCGTGGATCTCGTCCTCTCGCGAGGTCGACACCCTCGCGACGTCGACGATGACGGAGATGGATTCACCGAGAATCACGGGGACTGCGATGACGACGACCGGGCGATCTTCCCGGGTGCGGACGAGATCGTCGATGACGGCGTCGACCAGGACTGCGATGGAGCCGAGGAGACGATCGGGTTTTTCGAGATCGTCGTCACGCCAGTCGCCATTCGCACGCTGCTGGGCCGAGAGCACGAGCTGACGGCGTTGGCGCTCCAGAACGACGGTACCTCTCGCTTCGTCGACGGACTCGTTTCGTGGCAGAGTGCCGACGAGAGCATCGTCACGGTGGATGCATCGGGTCTCGTCCGAACGGTCGGTGGCGGAATCACCGAGGTCACGGCGACGCTCGACGGGCTGACCGGGACCATGGCGATCTGGGTCGTGGAGCCGGCGCAGGCAATCGATGTCACTCCGCCCGAAGCGGACATCGCCGCGCCGCTTCCCGGTGAGACGCTGACGAGCCCCGTCGACATCGTCGGAACCGCCAGCGACGAGAATATGGTCGGCTACGTGCTCGAGATCGCCCCCGCCGGCAGCGAAGTGTTCACGCTGGTCGCAGAGGGTACGACCTCCATTACGACAGGCGTCCTGGGCAGCATCGATCCGACGACGCTCCTCGGCGACAACTACGACCTTCGCCTGACGGTCGACGACGCGGCAGGCAACCGGTCGAGCTCCGCCGTGCCGATCACCATCGAGGGCGGGCTTGCCGTGGGCCAGTTCTCGCTCGTCTTCCGCGATCTCACCGTGCCGGCCGCGGGCCTGCCGATCGACGTCCTCCGAGTCTATGACACCCGCGACAAGGCTCGTGGTGACTTCGGCATCGGCTGGAGACTCGGTTTCCAAACGGTTCGCGTGCGCAGCAATCGCACGCTGGGAGAAGGATGGATCGCGCGCAAGTTCGGACTCTCGTTCGCCCTGGTCCCGGCAGGCGAGCACAAAGTCTCGGTGCATCTCCCCGCAGGGCGAGTCGAGGTCTTCGACTTTCAGCCGACGCCGAACGTCAGCGTGCTGGCGGCGCCGAGCTTCACACGCCCGGCCTTTATCGCTCGCCCGGGCACGCGGGGCACACTGAGGGCGTTGGACCTCACGGGCATGCGATCGACCGGCGGCGAAGGAGAGGTTGTCCTCGTCGACGCCACCAGCGGTGCTACGGCAGATCCCGAGCTCTTCCTGTACACCTATCCGAACGGTACGGAGATCGAGATCGTCAAGGGTGCGGGCGTCCGTCGAATCCGCGATCCGAACGACAACGAGATCACCATCTCGAGGGCTGGAATCGAGCATTCGTCAGGAGCGAGCGTCGTCTTCGAGCGCGACCAGGAGGATCGGATCGCTCGAATCGTCGATCCTCTGGGTGCCGCGCTGACCTACACGTATTCCGCGCTAGGAGATCTCGTCGCTCACACCGATCGCGCCGGCGAGATTACGCGCTACAAGTACGATCAGCGCCACGCTCTCATCGAGATCGTCGCGGCCAACGGGGTGAGCGCTACACGTTACGAGTACGACGACGGCGGCCGTCTCGTCGCCATCATCGATGCCGAGGGGAACCGCACGGAGATCGACCACGACATCGAGGGGCAGGTGGAGACGACGCGCAATCCCGACGGCACCGAGCGCCTATACGAGTACGACGAACGCGGCAACGTGCTGACCATCGTCGACGAGCTGGGCAACGTGAGCCGTAATACGTTCGACGAGCATGACCGCCTGCTGACCGAGACCAACGCCTCGGGAGAGACAACCAGTCGGCAATACGATGCTGAGGGAGAGGTCGTCGCGATCACCCTGCCCTCGGGGGCGACAATCCGTTACGAGCGTGACGAGTCCGGGCGCATGACCCGACGCGTCGGACCCAACGGTGGTGTCACACGATACGAGTGGGACTCGCGCGGCAATCTCGTCTCGACCACCGACGCGCTCGGCCACACCAGCGAGTCCGCTTACGATGCGCGCGGTCAACTCATCCGCCAAAGGGACGCACGTGGCAACATCCAGTCCTTCGAATACGACGACCTCGGCCGCCTGGTGCGTGTCCTCGATGCTACGGGCAGCGTCCGCAGCCTCGAGTACGACGCCAGCGGAAACCTGTTGTCGACGTCGATGCTCGTCACGACACCTGAGGGACCGCGGATCGAGACCTTCGAGTTCAGCTACGACGCGGCCAATCGACCGAATTCCATCGTCGCCCCCGACGACAACGAGCTGCGCCTCGAGTACGACGCGCTCGGACTCCGATCGGCCATCGTGGCGGGAAATGGCCAACGCACGGAGATGAGTTACGGTCTGGCTGGAGGCCTCGAGCGCGTACGCTACGCCGACGGGGAAGAACTGGCTCTCCTCCACAATCCACGTGACCAGGTCAGCACCTTCGTGTTGCCTTCCGGCCGGACCTCGGACATGAGTTATGACGCCGCCGGTCGACCGATCGGCCTGATCTTCCAGGACGACAGCGACGATCCTGGCGACAATCCTCGCATCGAGGTCGAACTCGACGCCAGTGGACGAGCATCGAGTGTCGCGTCCCCAGCACAAGGCGACATCGCTTTCGAGCGCGACGAGGCCGGACTCTTGAGCGCCATCGAAACGTCCCAGGAGGGTCGCCTCGACTTGACCACGGATGCTCTGGGCCGCCTGACGAGTTCGGTCGACGAGCTCGGTCGAACGATCCGCTACGAGTACGACCTGCTCGACAGAACGACGCGGATCGATGCGCCCGACGGCGTGCGGTCTTTCGAGTACGACTCCGTCGGCAACCTCGTTCGCCTCATCGATCGAGGACAGGCCACCGACTTCGACTATGACGAAATAGGTCGCCTGCTCGCCGTCACGGATGCGACAGGCCGACGCACGGAGTACCGCTACGACGAAATCGGTCGATTGGTCGCACAGCTGGATGCCCTCGGCCGCGAGACCCGTCAGGAGTACGACAGCGTGGGGCAGAGAACCGCATTGGTGTGGCCAAGCGGCCGCAGGAAGGAGTACCAGTACAACGAGCTGGGGCAGGTGTCCGAGCAGAGGAAGTTCGATGGCGAGACCCTGCAGTTCGAATACGACCTGCGTGGCCGTCTCGTCGAACGGCGCGTTCCCGATGGCGAGTCGCGTCGTTTCGAACACGACGCGGACGGACGTCGCACCTCGGAAACGGACGTGCGAGGAACGACCCGCTACGCGTACGACCCGGCCGGGCGGCTCGTCAGTCGGACCGAGCCGGACGGCCGACAGATTTCCTACACCTGGAATCCGGACGGCTACCTGGCTGCGATGACCGTCCCCTCGGGGACGATCCGCTACGGGTACTCCGAGCCGGGGGTCTTGTCTTCGGTAACGTCGGCAAACGGAGACGTGGTTCGCTACACCCGCAACGCCACGCGGCAGTTGACCCGCATCGAGCATCCGAACGGGCTTGTCGAGACTCGTGCCTACGACGAGTTGGGACACATCGCCCGCGCCGATATCCTGCGGGGCGACGATTCGGTCGTGGCCGCTTGGCAATACGAGTACGACGCGCGGAGTCGAAAGAGCTCCGTTCTGGATGCCGACGGGCGCCGTGTCGACTGGGAGTACGACGAGCTGGACCAGTTGTTGGTCGAGAGCATCGCGGACCCCGAGCGAGGCGACCGCACGACTCGGTATGTCTACGACGAGGTCGGCAACCGCATCCGCAACGAGGATTCGGAACTCGGCGTCACGACCTATTCCTACGACGAGGACGACAGACTGCTCGAGACTTCGCGAGATGATGGAGCCACCACGACCTACACCTACGACACCAACGGCAGCCTGACGAGCGTCGAGAGCGCGGCGCGCGCCGAGTTCTACGATTGGAGCCCTGAGGGTCGTCTCGTGCGAGCTCGAATCGTGGAGGTCACCGAAGTGGTGATCGAGTATCGCTACGATGCCGACGGCAACTTGGTCTCGCGCAGTGTGGACGGAGTCGAGACGCGATACCTGGTCGACACGCAACGGCCCTTCGCGCAGGTGGTCGAAGAGTCAGCAGTGGGGGGCCAGGTCGTTCGCACCAACGTCTGGGGAGACGGATTGGTGAGCGTTCAGGGAGAGGGAGGCGCCCGTTATCCACTGGTCGACGCGCACAGCGGAGTTCGTCTTCTCACCGATGCCGGTGGCATCGTGACCAGCGCTCTTGACTGGAGCGCTTGGGGAGAGCCCTTGGATAGCGACCCGCTCGAGATCGACTACGGCTACCGCGAAGAGCGTCACGATCCGGCGATCGGAAAGATCTACCTGCGCGCTCGCTACCTGGCCCCCTCGACCGGACGCTTCCTGTCGACAGACCCCTTCGAGGGCGTGCCGGAACGGCCGATCTCGCGTCACCGGTACCTCTACGCGAACAACAATCCGATCCGCTTCGTGGACCCCAGTGGCAGGATCTCCACACTCGCCGAGGTGATTGTCGGGCTCTCTGTCGCTGCCCTGGCACAGCAGGCGGTCGCTGTCGCAGTCGACTTGACATCGAAGCTGAACCGAGTCCAGTGGAACGGAACGCTGACCACCTTCGCGATCACGGCGGACATTCTGAAGCTCATCACCAAGGCCAAGATCAAACCCAACCTCACGTTCGGCTTCGTAGGCTACCGGGCGAGCTCCAGTTGTCAGGGAACGCGAGTCAAGAATGCCGCCTGGCTCATGGTAGGTGGTGGCTACGGCGTGGGCTCTCCCGTCGGCGCAGGGCAGGGCGCCGGCTTCGAGATGTCGTCACCGGGCTTCTTCGGCCCCGACCCGATCGCGCTCGTCGGCTTCTCTTGGTTTGCGGGGTACACGCTGGGAATCGGGCCTTTCGGCTTGCCGGAGATTCCTGGTTTCCGTTGCGATCGGACGTCTTCAAGTCGGCCGCCGCCTGGAGTTCAGGCTTCGCGTTCGGCAAAGGCACGGGCTTCGACACAGCGATCGATGCTTCAGCGGCATACCTCACTGGCATCACGGTCCCGGTCGACTTCGGACGCAAGGAGGCCTGCCCGCGGGAGTGATCCTTCCCTGGTCGCGAGTGCGATAGGAGCGAGGATTCTGATACACTCACCGGACGAACTCGAGACCGTGAGCTCGAGCCCTGTACGCCCCCTCACCGATTCTACGGCGTCAGCCTCAGAGATCGAATGCCATGAACACCGAGAACCAGCATGATCGTCCTTCCGTCAGCCGCCGCCGATTCCTGAGTGCCGGTGCCGCCGCCTCGGTCGCCACCGGTGCGGCGGTCGTCCCCGGCGTCGCTTCGGCGCAAGAAGCCGCTGCCGGAGCCATCGTTCGACCGCCGGAGGGCAAGCGCATCCTGCTCTCGTGCAAGCTCGGCATGATCACGCGCAAGGCCGGCGGGCGCAAGCTGTCCCTCGCCGAGCGTCTACGACTGGCCGGAGATGCGGGCTTCGACGGAGTTGACCTCGACCAGGCCGCGGGCTACACGCCCGAGCAGGCGCGCGCCGCCGTGCAGGAGTCGCGCGTGTTCGTCCACAACGCGATCAACCACGCTCACTGGTCGAAGCGATTGACGAGCGCGAACGATGCCGATCGCGCTCAGGGGCGCGCCAACATCGAGCACTGCATTCGCGTATCGCACGCGGCGGGCGGTAGCGGCGTCCTCATCGTCATCGGACGCGGCGGCGACGGTTCCGCGGACGAGGTCGCGAAGCGCTGCAAGGCCGAGATCGAGGCGCTGATTCCACTTGCCGCGTCACTCGGTCAGATGATCCTGATCGAGAACGTGTGGAACCAGATGTTCTACGACCACGCCAAGCCCGCCCCGCCCGAGCAGACGGCCGACCGCTTCGTCGAGTTCGTCGACAGCTTCAACAGCCCGTGGGTCGGGATGTACTACGACATCGGCAACCACTGGAAGTACGGTCAACCCGGCGATTGGATCCGCGCATTCGGCCGTCAGTGCGTGAAGCTCGACGTCAAAGGCTATAGCCGCGAGAAGAAGGGCTGGGCCGACATCGGCGAAGGCGATCTGCCCTGGGACGACGTGCGCAAGGCGCTCGCCGAGATCGGCTTCACCGGCTGGGCGACCGCCGAGGTCGGCGGCGGCGACCTCGAGCGCCTGACGAAGGTGCGCAAGCAGATGCAGAAGGTATTCGGCCTGTAGACGAGCGGACTCGCGGTTCTTGCGACGGATGCGTCGCAAGAGCCGCAAGACGATCCGCACGCTCGAGCCGACGCCGTCTCACGCCAGCCCGACCCACTTTCGTCCGGCCCACTCGCCGAGCATCAGGCCGACGACGAGCGCGAAACACAGCCACGTGTTCCAGAGCGGGAGCACCGCGACCCCTGTTTCGCGCCGCTGTGTCAGACGGATGTCGTCGACGAGCTCGTGCGCGTTCTCGAGGTCGTACGCCCTACCGCCCGTGCGCAGCGCCAGCTCGCGCTGCAGCCCGACGTCGCGTACGGCGCTCTGCCGTTCCGCCGACACGTCGGCGACCTCGAACGTCACCTCCGTCACCTCGCTCGTCACGGGATCGGTGACGCGCAAGCGGTGCTCGCCCCCGCTTGCGACGTAGAGCCGCGTCTCGAAGAGCCCTTCTCGCAGGAGCGGGATGTTGACCCGCTGCTCGGTTTCCCGCTGTCCGTTCGCCGGAGCGATCAAGGCGGCCTCGATCACGCGTCCCGGGAGATCGTCGGCGTGGAGCGGCTCGAAGTTCGCGTCGTACGCCTCGACCGTCACGACGATCCGGTCGTCCGAGCGATACCGCTGGCGGTCGGTGCGAACGACGAACCTCTTCTGGCTGCCGAGAGCGTGACTCAATCCGAGACGGTAGATCATCTGCCCCCAGAAACGCCGGTAGTATCTCTCGCCGTATCCTCGACGCAGACGCCACGTCTCGTCAAAGCCGAGATACACGACCTCTCCCTTGCCGTAGCGGCGCAGTGCGATCAGCGGCTGCAATGTCTCACCGTCGGCGCAGCGATCCACCGGATGGGTCGCCAGCGCCGTCGCCAGCGGATGCAATCGCTCGACTGGACGATACCACGGCAGCCGGCCGAGGTTGTCCCAGGCTCGCTCGTTCTCCTCGTCCGACTCCCCGAGGCGCATGAACTCGACGCCGTCCGCCGCGATCGTGCGCGCCAGCCGGAACTCGCGATCGTCTCGCAGCGGTGCATCGCGATCAGCCACGACCGGCAGCATGTCCGCGAGCACGGTGCCGGCGAGCTCTCCCGGGCCGAAACGCGGGCCGGCGATCACGACGAGACCGCCGCCAAAAACGCTGACGAACTCCCGCGTCATGGCACAAAACCGCTCGGTCAGCGCCCCCGCCGGGACGTCGCCGAGGAAGATCACGTCGTTCGCGAAGAAGTCGCCGCGCCGCGGCGTCATCGTTGGCAAGAAGAGCTCGTTCGCGTGCCGCACCTTCGGATCCGCCGAACGCAGGAACGTCCGAAACCCGCGCATTCCGACGAGGCGATCGCGATGGAACACCTCCTTGATGAACCGCCACTCCCAGGTCGGCTCGTACTCGACGTACATGAGGCGCAGGAAATCGTCTCGGACGCCGACCTCCCGCTCGGCCCGATTGTTCTGCTCGACGACCTCTCCTCCGAGAGGTTCGACGAACGCGGCCAGTCGATAGCGCCCGGTCGTGCGCGGCTCGAACCCGACGTCGACGACGACGCTTGCAGCGGACAGCTCGACGTCGCGCTCCTCGAGCACGATCGCGCCGTCCACCGACTCGTCCACACCATCGACCGCGGACGAGCCTCGCGCGCTGCCGAGCGAACGCGCGGTCACGCGCACGCGTGCCGTCCGGCCATCGAGCCCCGTTTGACCGAGCCGCACCGACAGCGTCGCGCGCTCGTCCTTCTTGAGCAGAACGGGAGCCTGCAGATCGACCGATAGATCGGTCGCCGTCTCCGGCCCCACGCCGATCGCCCAAATCGGCACGCCGAGGCGACTCGCCGCATCGAGCGCCGACGGGCCCGAATTCTGTCCGAAGTCGCCGACGATCACGAGGCCGGCGACACGACTCGCGCCGCTGCGACGCGATAAATCGTCGAGCGCCGCACCGAGAGCGGTCACCTCGCCGCGCGTGGTCAGCTGCCTCGCCAGCGCGTCACCGTACAACCCGCGATCGACCGATGCGCGACCGCCCGGAGCCTCCTCCGCCCCCGTGTCGAGCGCGATCACGCCGTCGCCCTCGAACAGGAACGTGCGCAGCCGCGACCGACTCGCGATCTCGCTCAACGCCTCGCCACCGCGATGGCGCAGCCACGACGAGACGAAGTCCACGCGCTGCCGCGGTCGCTCGCTGTCGCCGACGCCCGTCTCCGCGCCGCCAACGGCCGCTTCGAGCTCGCGCCGCCGGTCGTCGCCGAGACGATCCTCGATCGCCATCGAGTCCGTCCCGTCGAACAGGAGCCACAGGAGCGGACGCGGATTGCGGACGAAATCGACGGTCAGAATCGGCTCGGCGAGGATGACGAGAAGCGCACAGAGCAGGCTCGCCCGCAACACGCCGAGCACGGCTCGGGCGCGCGGACGACCGCTTCCCTGGTGGCGGAGATAGAAGAGACCGCCGGCGACGATCAGACCGATACAGCCGAAGAAGACCCACGCCGGCCCGTCCTGCGCCCAGGGCGCCGCGAACGTCACGCGCGCCGCGTCGATCGATCGGACATCGTCGACGCCGAGCCAGCCGGCCAGGAGCTCCGTGATACTCACGATGCCTCCTTCCGAACAGCTGTGCCGGCGGCCTCACCCGCCGGCCTCACCGCGACGCCGGTCCGCACGCCGCGAACGAGCACTCCGAGCTCTGCGAGCAGGAGCACGAACACGAGCAGCATCGGGACCTTCCAGACGCTCCTGCCGAGAACGAGATCCCCAGCCGTCGCGATCTCCGCGTCCGCTGCGACGAATCGGTAGCGGGCGCCCTCCATGCGCGTCGCGATCGCGTCGGCGTCGATCGCCGTGAGATCGGACTCGGCCGCGGGCCCGTTGATCGCGACGGGTAGCTCCCACAGCGCCGGCTTCAGAGCAGCCCGCACGGCTCCCGCGCGTTGCTCCGACGCTCGAACGACATAGTGACCTCGAGCGCGAATGTCGCGAACGGTGACCGCATAGCTCGACGCGCCGCTCGCCTCGATCGCCAGTGGCTCGACCCGGCCGTTCGGTCGCTCGACCACGAAACGCGCGCGACGGTCAGCGAGATCGATGTCGATGTCGACCTCCTCCACCGCCTCGTAGTCGAGAGTTCGTACGGCGCGCGCCAACATGCGTCGCAGCAGGCGGTCCCAGATCAGCACGGCGTTCGTACGCGACAGATTGTTCCACTTCGCGAGCACACCGGTCGAGGCGAACACGACGTCCCCCGCCCCGATGCGACGCTCGACGAGAAACGGCACACCGTTGGTGAACCTTCCCAGCACGCGCGGCAGCGTGGCCTCGACGCTCTCGTCGACCGTCCGCGCGTGCTCGCGAGCACCGTAGCGTCGATACCTCAGCCAGCCCGCTCGGCTCGAAGTCAGCGTATCGACTGCGCCGCTGCCGATCGCGGCTTCGACGCGGGAGCGCTGCCTATCGACGAAGTCCTCGAGCGAATCGCGATCCGTCAGGGGGACCACGCACTTGAAAAACACCGGCTGCGCGTACAGGTCGGCCAACGCTTCTCGGCTTTCGGTCGGGATGAGGAAGTCGTCGCCGACCAGCGACTCGAACGCGAGGAAGAACGGCTCGAGCTCGCCCGCCTCCTCGCCGGGTACGACGCCGACCATGTACGCGTCCAGCGGCGCCGGTAGAACGCCTGCACCGCCGAGCCAGGCTTCGTCGTTCCACAGAACCGGGTCGAAGCGCCCGCCCGCGGCAACGAATAGCTGACCGCCCTGCTCAACGTACTCCTGAAGGAGGAAAGTCGACGGCCCGGGATTCTCGACGCCCGCGATGACGACGACGCGCGCATCGCGCAGCAGCTCGCGATCGAGCGCGTCGATCGTCGTGCGGTGCGCGCGCATCGTCGCAGATCGCCCATCGCCCCGCGCTCCGGCCGAGCCCCCCCACGGCTCCGCTGGCGCGAGCAGTCGACGCAAGTGCGCGGTGTCACCGTATCGCCCCTGCGCGGGATCCTCGTCTTCGCCGTAGCGATCGACGAACACGACCGGCAGCGAGGACACGACCGGCACCACGAGATGGCGGCGGTCGTCCCCCGGCAACCGGTCCGGGTCGATCGACACCGTCGCGCGCAGGTACGACACGGTGCCCGGCACGACGTGAGCCGCCAGCACGTGTCGAAACTCGATCTCGCGCGTCTGCCCGGGCACGAGCTCCACGTCGCGACTCGCGACGGTCGTACCGCCGACCGCGAGCTCGACGTGAACGCTGCGTGCGACGCCAGCCTCCGACGCGCGCAGCGTCGCGACGAAGAAGGTCGGCGATTCGGTATCCGCGACGACGCCGCGCAGGCCGAAGTCCTCGACCCAGGCATTCGGCCGATCGCGCGCGCCGACGGCAACGATCTGCACCTCGCCGAGCGGTTCCAGCAGGCGCTCGAGCCCGCCGGCCGGCCAGTTCCCACGCTGCTGATCGCCGATCAGCACGACGCGCTTCGAGGGGATTGCCTCGAAGCGTTGACACGCGACGGCGGCCAGCTCGAGAGCGGCCGCTATCGGAGCGCTGCGGTCGACGAGCGCGATCGCATCGATCGCCTCGTCGATGTCCTCCCGGTTGCGGTGCGCGTCCAAGCTGAACGAGCCGGCCGCGCTCGACTGCGGGATCACGGTGACAGCGCTGCCCTCCGGAAGCTTCGCCGCGAACGCCGTCGCCCTCGCCTTCGCCTCGTCGAGCAGCGTCCGCTCGAAGCCGGACCAGCCCATGCTGAGACTGTTATCGATGACGATGACAGCGTGAACGGGCTCGTCTGGCGACGCGCCGCTCGAGCCGGCGCTGAAGTAGGGTCGCGCCATCGCGAGGCCGAAAAGCAGCACGCACAGAGTTCGCAGCACCAGCAGCAGCACATCGCGCAGGCGCAGGAACCGGCGCTGTCGCTCGAGCGCTTCGCGCAGGAAGTCCATCGCCGCCCACTCGACGGTCCGAAAACGACGCCGGTTGAAGAGATGGATCAGAAGCGGCGTAGCGGCGAGCACGAGGCCCGCCAGTGCGAAGCTGCCGGCGAGGAAACTCATCGCTCGAGCTCTCCCCCGCGGTCTTCACGCATCTCTTCACCTCTCGCCGAATTGGCTCGCGACGCTGTCGATCTTACCCTCCTGGAGAATCGGCAGGTAGCGGTTCGGAATCGCAAGGATCAGACAACCCACGGCCGTCCCCCAAAGGCGCCCCCGCGTGCCGTGAAGGCGGTGATAGTCGGCCCACGCCCCGTCGTGCTCCGGATCCCCGGGCGTCCGCTTCTGGCTGGCGACGAGCCAATCGCGCAGGATGGGATAGCCCTCGCGCCAGTGGGTCCCGCCGACCTGGTAGATCGCCTGCCCGACGTAGTAAAGGGCGTACGCCTCGCCACACGGCAGCCGTCCGTCCCGCTTCTTCGGCTCGCCCAGATCGCGGAGGGTACGCGAAATCACGTCCATGTTCTTCGGGATGCGCCAGTCGTCGTACCGACCGAATTCCTGCAGGCAGACCACTCCGGCCGCCGCCATCGCCAGCGACGTTTTCGAGCCGTCATAGGTGAACTGGCCCGGCCCACGGCGATCGGCCGCGGCGCCTTTTCCGGCGTCGGCCTTGGCGCGGTAGTGATCGTGGACGCTGCCGATTGCGAGACGGATCACGTCCGGCGAAACCTCGAGGCCGCTATCGACCGCGCTGCGCAACGCCTTCGCCTGCATCACCGCGAGGCTGAGGTCGTGCCCCGCGGCCTTGCGGCGCGCTACGTAGTCCCACCCGCCGTCGTCGCACTGCGTGGCGGCGATCAGCTCGAGCGCGCGGTCGAGGACGGTACGGAGGCGATCGTCATTCGTCATTCCGTACGCCTGTCCCAGCACGAAAGCGGCGAGACCGTGGTTGTACATATCGCTGCGCTCGTGACTGATGTTCAGCAGGCCGGACGGCTTCGCGTGCCGCACGACGTAGTCGAGCGCGCGGTCGACCACATCGCCGTAGCGCCCCCGGCCGGGCATATGACCCGCCGCGAGAAACGCGAGCGCCCCCATGCTGACGAGGCCGAGATCGTTCGAGCGCCAATTGCCCTCTGCGCCCTGATTCGTCGCGAGCCACTGAAGCCCTCGCGCGAGCGCGGTTTCGCTCTCGGGGGTGATCTCCAGAACCGCGGCTCGCTTCTCCTGCGCGCGAAGAGGAGCCGGCGCGATCGACAAGGCGACGAGCAACCCGATGATCGATCGTGTCATCGAGCTCATCGCGCACCCGCTCCGCGCGCGACGGAACGACACGTCTCCACGGCGCAGTCCGCCATTTCGGCCTCCTCGCAGTCCGGGTACGGCGCGCGCGGCGCCGGGCCGCCGGTGAACTGGAACGCGAGGTTGTAGATCGCGTCCGTGATGGTCACCTCGTGATCGCCGTCGCAGTTGAGGGCCGCGACGCAACGCACGTCAGCGCCCCCACCGAACAGCCAGTTGAGCGTGAAGATCGCGTCCGAGAGGTTGTTGTCGCCGTCGCCGTTGGCGTCGCATAGCACGAATCGATTCCCGCTGGGTTCCTCGAGCGCCGCGAACGCGCCCATGTCGCTGCCGTCGCGTCCCGTTCCCGCGCATGGAGACGACCAGCTGAGACGATAGTCGCCGCCCGCGGCGTCGATGAACTCGGGCGCCGCGGCGATGTTGCCCTCGCCGGGCCAGAGCGTGTCGGTGGTGTCGGACCACGTCAGATCGAGTGCGCCGCCGCCCCGGACGACGATCGACGGATTCGATCCGGCGATGATCGAGCTGTGCGCGACGGCGCTCGGGGGGCCGTTGGCCCCGTCCGGCGCGGCGAGCAGGATCCCGAGGCCGTTGTCGACACACGTCAGGTGCGCGAGGCTCGCGATCGCGCTCTCGAAGACGAGGACGCCGATCGCCGACTGCCGAACGAGACACCGCTGCGCGTCGAGCTGCGCATTGGTCACCGCGAGCGCCCACTCGCTCGCGCTGACGGTCGAGTCCTCGACGCGCACGTCGGCGCCGAGCATGCCCAGAACCCCGCCCTCCGCGACACTCGGGAGGTCGATCCGCGCGAGCGCGACGTCGGCGCCGACCACGACGATGGCAGCCGCGTTGTCGCCCGGGGGACCACACGCTTCGAAGCGGCAGTGCTCGATACGACTGCCGGTCGAGCCAGGCCGGAACACGAGACCGCGCCACGACGGCGCGCAGTCGTCCGCGCGTAGCACGATGGGTTCGGCCGCCGTCCCGACGGCCTCGAGCGTTCCCTCGACTTCGAAACGCGCCCCCTGCGTAAAGGCGACGACGACGCCGGGCTCGATCGTCAACGTCACGCCGGATGCGATGACCGTCTCCGCAGTGACGCGGTACGGACTGTTCGCCGAGTTCAAGCGCACGGACGAGCGGAAGATCGGCGGCAAACCGGTGAACGGATCCTCGTTGCGAAGGGTCCACTCGAGCCGCGCGACCATCTCGCCGCCGGCGTCGACCGCGACGATCTCGACGCCGGTCAAGCCGGCGGACTCGATCGATCCCTGCCAGGCCCCCGTCACCGGGTCGAACTCGACCTCCACACCGTTCACGAGGACAGCGCTCGTGCCGCAGACCGGCGCCTCGCCGGCAAGGTCGATCCGCCCGCCGTCGATGAGGAGGCTCCCCTCGCACGCCGAGCCACCCGCGACAACATACCCCTCGAGCGTCCTCGGAATCCGCTCGTTCACGAACTGGCGCCGCAACACCGCGTAGTCTGCCAGTTCGGCGATGCCGGCCGCCGGGACGAGCGGCACCAGGTGCGCGAGCCGCGCCTCGATGACCTCCGGAGCGAAGTGGAAGTCGAGCAGGTAAGCGAGCCGGCACCAGTAGAGCGGCGCGAACCGCGGGTGCTGCAGGAAGCGTCGGATGGAGTCGACGCTCGGACGGAACAGCTCCTGATCGGCCTCGTCGAAGCAACTATCGAGGTCCCAGGGCAGGAGCAGCCAGCGATCCTCGACGACGCCGTGGTACAGGAAGTAGTCGTCGCCGTTGTCCAGCAGGATGCTGTTCTCGGTCGAGCCGAGGGCCGCGAACGCCGCGAAGAAGAGCGCCCACTCCTCGTGGTCGATCTTGTCCTGTACGACACCGGGGAAGTCCTCATCCGACGTCGTCGCACGATCGAACCGGAAGCACAGATCGGCGACGTCGCTGAAGTCATCCGAGGCGACGTGCGTCCGCTTCTCGTAGTGCGGGCGGTATGGATCGAACTCCTCGCCGCGATAGTCGAGGTCGGCGCGGCCCCGGCCGCGATAGAGGTTGCCGTCGTCATCGTCCGACAGGGCTCTCTCGAGGAACTGCCGATCGATGGCCTCGACGCGGATGTAGGGATCGGGGTGCACGTCGCCGTTGAACGCAAGGCGGCGGAACCAGCCATGCGGTGTCGCAATGCCGGTGCGGCTCAGGAAGTCGAGGCCGAGCCATTGGCGCTCAACGCTGCAGCCGTTGATGTTCAAGCGCTTGGCGCCTTCGAAATCGCGGTCGTGGTCGAACTGGACGCGATAGCTCAGCGGATCGCAACGCCGCGCCGAGCTGCCGCGGTTGCGGATGCCGCGGTTGTAGTAGGCCCTGTCCGCCGCGACGAAGGTCAGATCCAGGAGCTGGTCGCTGCGCGGGTTGCGGACCAGAAACTCGCGCAGCGTCGCGCCGCGCATGACGATGCGGTAGAGAGGTCGATCGAGAACGCCCTCGGCGGGCTCCTCGACCTGGTACAGGAATGCGCGCTCCGGCTGGCCCTCGGGAACCGTGACGGACCGGCCGCCAACCGCCTCCGCCCGGATCCAAAACGCGACGACGGTTCGATCCGCCCGCGCCGGAATCATCGCCCCGTAGACGCCGTTCCGCGCGACGCCATCGTCGACGACGCCATCGTCGAGCATCGGAACCGCATCCGGTTCGCCGCCGTCGCCGTCGCGCTCGTGGAAGAGCGTCACCGCATCGATGCCCGTCTCGTCCGAGACCCTCGCGAGCACGCGCACAGCGTCGCCGGGCGTCGGTACGACCGGCGCATGCGATACCCCGACGACGATCGGCGCGGGGTCGTCATCGCGCATCGAGTTTGCAGCGCCCGGGGTCCCCTCTCCCTCGGAAGCGGCCCAGGCGGGTCCCCACCGATTTTCGAGCGACGGGTGGACGAGCTCGAGCGACGGCCCGGTGCCGTCGGCGCTCTCGGGCCAGCTGCCCTCGTCGGCGTAGCGCACGCGATCGGCGGGGTTGCCGCGCGCGTCGCGC
Organism: uncultured Planctomycetia bacterium; assembly: GCA_964392615.1. Taxonomy (GTDB): domain Bacteria; phylum Planctomycetota; class UBA8108; order UBA8108; family UBA8108; genus CAYMRB01. Next base: position 56,769 of record CAYMRB010000006.1, read on the forward strand.
AAGAGCAGGGTCTCGGCGTCGCCGCGTAGCCCGCCATCGTACGGCCCGAGCACGCCGGAGATTCCGTAGTGCGTCTGGACCGCGCCAGGGTCGCGCGCCACGACGACGAAGCCGCCCGCGTCGATCGTCACGCCCTCGAACGCGAAGTCGATACCGCGCGTGAACGCCCAGCCGTCGAGGCTGACCGGGGATTCGCCGCGGTTGTGGAGCTCGACGAACTCGGTCGCGCCGCTCAGCGGCGCCGGGTGGTAGTGGATCTCGTGAATGACGACGCGATCCTCGAGGTCGACGGAATTGGCCGTGCCGCGCGTCGATGACGCGAACACGAGGCGGTTGTCCGAACCGTCCGGAAAGCGCCCGCTCGACTCGCCCTCACTGTCTTCGATCGGCCCCATGCGCGGATTCAGGCCGTCGACGAACCAGCCTTCCGGTGTGGTCGTCGTCACGACGACCACGTCCTCGAGCTCGAAACCGAGCTGCGCTTCGGTGACGACGAAACGGCCGCCGGCCGGAATCACGGTGTCATCGGCGATCTCGAGCTCGTGGCGCTCGGGAGTCCACGCGACGACCCGACGACCCGAAACGTCGAGATCGGAGCCGGATGCGTTGTACAGCTCGATCCACCCATCGCCAGCGCTCTCCGGCGCGATCTCGTTGACGACGAGGTCACGCGGCGCGGGCGGCAGCGGATCGTCGGGCAGATCGTCGGGTGGCTCGCCCGGCTCGCCGGGATCGCGACGCGTCGCGACGAGATACGCCGAGAGGCTGAAGTCGGAGCTGTCGACGTCCGCGTTGTGCCCCTGCACGGCGAGCACGTTCACCCCCTCGACGAGAGCGTCGACCGGAATGTCTAGCGCCTCGAACTGCCCGGCCTCGCGCGATCCGCTGGCCGGCTGGTCCCAGCCCGTCTCTTCGACGTTGGCGCTGGCCACGGGCACACCGTTGATGTACGCCGTGAACCCGTCGTCATAGTCGATCAGAAGACGGAGCTCCTCGAGCGATTCGCGCTGCACGACCGAGAACTGCCGCCGCACGCACAGCGTCACGTAGCCGCCCTGCATCTCCTCGAGCACGGTCGCGTCGTCTTCGTCGCCGTAGCCGAAGCCGGCCGGACCGCTCGGCCATTCGCTCGCGTCGTAGGCGATCGCCGTCCAACCGTCGGGAGGCTCATCGATGCCGGGGCGATAGCGCCAGATGGCGCCGGGCGGCACGAGAACCTCGTCGGCGCTCGCTCCGGCTCCTAGGCGGGCAGCCAGGCTCGGATGCAACGACAGATCGCTCGACCCCGGACTGATGTTGACGCCCTGGAGCGCGAGCACGTTGTCGCCAGCGAGCAGATCGCCGAGGGACGCGGAGAGGTCGACGATGCGTTCGTCGAAGTCCGAGACGGCGAACTCGGCGCCCGCATCGAACGGTACGGGAGCATCGGGCGGCGTCTCCGGAGGGAGCTCGATGTTGAAGCGCTCGACCTCGACGCCGTTGAGATACGCGACGAAGGCATCATCGAACAACACGGTGAGGCGCAACGACTCGAGCTCGGTCGGGTCGTCGATTCGGAACTCGTGACGGATGTAGACGCTCGTGTAGTTGCCCTCCATGTCGTCCAGCACGGTCGCGTCGTCACCGTCGCCGTAGCCGAAGCCGGCCGGGCCGCGCTCCCACGAGCTCGCGTCGAACGCGATCGACGCCCAATCGGGGGGCGGCTCCTCGGTGCCGCGGAAGAAGTGCCACTCGGCGCCGGGCGGCACGAGCCGGATCTCGGTCCGCCCGCCCACGGGCGGCGGGCCCTCGCGGTCGGCGACCCGAACGGAGTTCGACCGACCCGGGGTGCCGCCGACCGGAACCGATGCGGCCCACGCGCCCGGATCGCTGCCCTCGCGAAGAGGCGACAGCCGTTCGAGCGAAGGGCCGAGACCGTCGGCCGACTCGGGCCAGGGCGCGTCGTCGCCGAACTCGACGGCCGAGACGCGGTACCCCTCGGGCGTCCACACCGACACGGCCTCGCCGCCGTCCGACAGCCGGCCGGTGAACTCGCCCACGACGACCGATTCGTCGAGCCCGGCCGTCCCGCGCAGCGCCGACGCGTCGCCCGCGATGACGAGAAAGCCGTCGGGCGGAATCGTCGTCCCGGCGGGCAGGACGAACGTCACCCCCCCGAGCAGGAGCCAGCCGCCGACCGCAGCGGGCTCGTCGCCGTGGTTCAGCAGCTCGACGAACTCCCCGCCGCGCAGGCCGCCGGCCGGGTTGTAGTGGATCTCGTTGATAACGACCTCGAGCGAGGCCGCCGCCAATCCGCGCCCGACACTCGGAGCGAACAGGCCAACGCTCAGGGCGAGCGCGGCGAGCGCGCGCCCCGCACAACACGCGAACCCACAACCCCACCTCGATGGTCGTCCGATCACCCTGGTCTCCTCGACGGCGTCGACAGGCCTCTACGGGGAGACGGCGCGTCCCCCGATCCATGCGCGCGTCGGTCCAGACCGAGCTCGCACCCCTGATTGTACCGCGCTTCGACGCGCGAGCCGAGCGTAGTCGGCGCCGACGCCGACGCC
>CAYMRB010000007.1:0-16460 GCA_964392615.1 uncultured Planctomycetia bacterium
ACGCGGCGCGAAGCTCGGGACTCTGCGCGATCTCGTCGGGCATCCCGTCGAACAGCGGGTAGAGCTGCGAAGAGTGACGGTGGCTGTCGTTGTTGGCGAGCCGAGGGGTCAGCCACTCCTTGATGATCCCGTCCTCGTTGACCATGTAGTCCGGCATCTTGTCGAGCATGGCGCTCCACACCGGGATCTTGTCAGCGTTGCGGCCGAGCTCCTGGGAAGCGGCGATGGTATTCCGGAGCAACTCCTTGGCCACCGCCACGTCCATCGTGGCGTTGTACGTGCCCTGAGATCTCGTGTTGCCGGGGGCGTTCTCCGGCGACGTGGACGGAGAGAACACCCACTTCCCATCGGGCCCCTCGTAGAGGTAGTCCTCGAAGAACACGACGGCCTTTTCCATGAATGGCAGGGCATGGTCGGCCAGGAACTCGCGATCGCCGGTGTAGAGGTAGTAGTCGTAGAAGAAGTGCGCCGCCCAGCCGGCGCCGCCGACCCAGAACCCGCCGGCAAACGACGGCGCCAGCGCGTTGTTGAAGCCGTGAGTCGACGAGCGTGACGGCAGCACGACCCCGCGCGCCCCGAAGTAGTGCTCGGCGTTGATCTCCAGCCACGGGACGATCGACTCGATGTACGACGTGTAGGCGAGCATCAGCTCGGGCATGTTGCCCATCAGGTTGGCGGCGATCGCGGAGGGCACGTTGCCGTTGTGGGTGAAATCGCTGGCCCAGCCGGGAACGTAGGTGCCGCCCCAGCCCCCCTGCAGGTTCGGCGGCAGCTCGCCGGTGCAGGAGATGATGTTGTAGCGGGCGGCATCGAACTCCTTCTCGATGAGGGCCCGGTTCATGTTCTCGTAGCTCGACGCCTCCAGCAGCTCCTCGGTCGTCCGCTGGTGGTCGGCGCCACCGCCCAAATCGAGGCGCATTCGATTGAAGAGCTCGCCGTGAATCTCGGCATGCCCCGCCAGGAGCTGCGCGTAGTCGGCAGGAATCGCTGCGAGGGACTCCTTCATGGCCTGCGTATTCGACCTCTCCGGATCGTAGAGCAGCTGGATGTCAACGAGTACCAGGATGCGCTCGGCACCGTTGACGACGAGGGTATGCCCATCCTCCGGCGCGGACGTTCCACCCGTCACGACGACCCGCGCGTAGCCTTCGAGCGCGTGAACACTCCCCGGGTAGGCCTTGCTGTAGCGATTCCGATAGGTCAGGGAAGAGTCGGTCGCGGCGACCTCGATGTCGCTGACGTGCTTCTTGAACGACTCGTCCGAGCGCATCGCGATGTCCGAATCGCCGTTGTACTCATCGCTCGGCTCCCGAGGCGTGAAGGCGAGTCGGCAGTCGAGGCTTGCCGCCCCCGGCCCGCTGATCGAGAGCACCGCCACGCCAACCTCGCGGGAAACGAACAGCCGGCGCTCGAAGACGCCGCGGTCGTCCGCCCATCGAACCGTCGCCTCGCCGGTCTGAAAGTCGACCGAGCGCGCGTAGTCGGTGAGGCCTCCCTTCGCTTCGCTGCGTACGGTGAGATCGAAGGCCGGAACGAAGAAGTCCGGGTACATGAACCCACGCTGCCCCGATAGATCGAACTGCAGCTGGGCAGCCTGTCGATAGAGACCCCGCTCGATCAGCCGGCGGACCTCGAACAATCGCGCCGATTGATCAGCCGGCATCACCGGAGCGCCCATCGGCATGAAGAGTCGCTCGTGGGTGAAGATGATTCGCTCGTCCAGCGGGCGACTCAGAGCGTTGACGCCCAGGGTGCCGTTCCCCGAGATCAACCCTTCCTCCCAGCGCGTCGCAGGCCGGGAACTCACGAAGCCGCGTTCCGGAACGGGCAGAGGAGCGCAGCTGACAAGGGAAGTCACGGACAGGACGACAGGGAGGACCAAACCGATTCCGATCCACCGAGGGGCAAAGCTGGGCGTTCTCATGGCGCACTCGAGTAGGCTTGCGGTTCCGACACGGTTTCGATCTGCTGAGCTGACCTTGCTGACGCCCGCTCCGGGTCGGGTCGCTACCGGGACTGACGCCTTCCCTGGACCATAGCACGAACTGTCACCTGACAGCCCGGAGCTTCTTGCCAAGGAGAATCCGAGCGAGTCCTTGCTCGGGCGGGCCCGCTGCGGGAGCATGACGCACGGGAGAACAAGAACCACGATGAAGCCCATGCATTACGACCGCCGATCACTCCGTTCCACCACCGCGCTGGCGCTGGCATTGCTCTGCTTTGCGCCGCTGGTCCTTGCGCAACCGAGAGCGAAGCGGGAGCCAACGCGCGACGAGATCCTCCGTGGCGCGCTGGGCCCCTTGCGCACCTGCTACGACGTCACCTCGTACCATCTCGACGTCCGAATCGACCCCGCGACGCGATCCATCCGCGGCTCCAACGAGATGGTCTTCGACGTCGTCACTGACTTCGAACGCCTGCAGATCGACCTCTTCAGCAATATGGTCGTCGAGAAGATCACCTTCGACGACGACGCGCTGGCGACCTTCACGCGGGAGCTGAACGCCGTCTTCGTGAAGCTGCCGCGGACGGTGCGCAAGGGCAACTCGCACAAGCTCACGATTCATTACTCCGGCGAGCCGATCGTCGCCCGCAATCCTCCGTGGCAGGGAGGGTTCACCTGGGAGAGCGATGCCGCGGGCAACCCGTGGGTCGTCGTGACGTGCCAAGGGACTGGCGCCAGCCTCTGGTGGCCACACAAGGACCATCCCGCCGATGAGCCCGACCGCATGGCTCTCAGCGTCACGGTGCCGCCCGGCCTGGACGAGATCTCCAACGGCCGCCTCGTGAAGAAGACGCCCCTCGAGGACGGCTGGGTTCGGCACGATTGGGCCATCAGCTATCCGATCAACAACTACTGCGTCACCGTCAACATCGGCAAGTACGCACACTTCAGCGACGAGTACACCCGCGACGGAGAAACGCTGACGCTCGACTACTGGGTACTCCCGAAGAACCTGGAGAAGGCGAAGGTCCACTTCGAGCAGACCAAGACCATGCTGGCGGTCTTCGAGAAGTACTTCGGCCCGTATCCGTTCCCGCGGGATGGGTTCAAGCTCATCGAGAGCCCCCACACAGGGATGGAGCACCAGAGCGCGATCGCGTACGGCAACCGCTACCAGGGGGGCTATCGCGGACGCGCGCCGACCGAGGCAGGCAAGAAGTTCGATTTCATCATCATCCATGAGGCTGCGCACGAGTGGTGGGGCAATAGCGTGACGCAGAAAGACATTGCCGATATGTGGATCCACGAGAGCTTCGGCGCCTACGCCGAGTCGCTCTTCATCGAGGAAGAATACGGCCGGGCCGAAGCCCTGAAGTACATCAACGCCAAGAAGCGAGGCGTGCGCAATCGCCGCCCGATCATCAGCGAGTACGGCCTCAACCGGGCGAGCGCTGGCGACATGTACGACAAGGGCCAGCTGATCCTGAACACGTTGAGGAGCGTGCTGGATGACGACGAGCTCTGGATCTCGATCCTGCGCGGCCTACAGGAGACCTTCCGACATCAGGTCGTCTCGGGCGAGGAGGTCTTCGGCTACATTCAGCGGCGCGCGGAGCGAGATCTCTCGTTCTTCTTCGAGCAGTATTTCAAGCACCCCAAGATCCCGATCCTGCTCGTCGAGACGCGCAGAGACGGCGAGGGATCGACCGTTGTCCGGCACCGGTGGCACACCGACGCCGAGAACTTCCGGATGAGGGTGAAGGTCACCACGGCGCCCGGCGAGTACGAGTTCGTCACCCCCACCTCCGAGTGGCAGACTCTGCGGCTGCGCGGCATGGCTCCCGAAGATTTCGCCGTGGCCGAGGACCACTTCTACATCACCGTAGCGCCCTACCGGGAGTTCTGACCTCACTCTCCGCAGACGAGACGATCGACGCGACCGCGCAGGTACGTCACGCTGAACACGACGTCGGTGAAGTTCTGATCCGACCACCGCGCGATCGAGTTGTTCTCGAACGCGACGACGGTCGCAGGCCCTTCCGTGATGACGTCCTCGCTCGCGCCCGTCTCCGTCCGCCCGCGCGCGCTGTAGAAGCTCATCGCTTGGCGGAAGCCGCCGGGATTGAGCGAGTCGATCGAGAAGAGCGGCCGGAGCCAGTGATCGGGGTTCGCGCGGTAGTCGGCGAGACGGCGATTCACGAGCATGAAGAACGCGATCGTCGTGCCCTCCTCGATGGGGATCTCGACCCGCGCGCGATCGGGGGCGATCGAGTATGGGCTGCAGAGGAACTGCCCGATCCCGTCCCTGCGGAAGAAGACGTTCTCCTCCGTCACGGTCGCGAGCGCCTCCGCAGCAGTCGCCGGCGGGTTCTCGGGATCGATGACGATGTAGCCGAAGTCGCTGCGATAACACGACTCTTTGAGCACGAAGTCGACCTGCAGCGTGACGCTGCCGCCGTCCCCGGCGGGGTCGACGACGCGGAACGTCTCGACGCCCGGCAGTCGCACGGCGTCCTCGTACTCGTCCAGCAACAGACTCTCGAGCCGATCGTGTGCCAAGTCCACTCCCGTCGGCGCGACCAGTCCGCCGGCCTCGAGCACCGACAGCGGCGCGGACGGTACGGTGACGGCGTCCGCAGACGGTACGGCCGCCAGGTCTCCCTCTCCGATCAGCCGCACGGTAGCCGTACGCGTCACGGACTGCGCGTCGTCGCCGGCATACGCGGTCAGCGTCGCCGAGATTTCGTTGACCGAGACACCGTCAGCATCGACGGCCGCGACGTCCATCGAGACCGGCACGGTCGTCGAGAACGAGCCGTCCGGACGCAGGTAGACCGCGATCGACTCGCCGCCGAGCGTCAGATTGGCGACCGATACCGTCAGCTCGGCGTCGAGCGGGCGAGCGCACAGCTCCGCCTCGAGGTCCGCGATGCGACCGACGGCCTTGTAGTGCCCCTGACCGCACACGGCCACGCAGTGCGGGAGGGTCGTGCGAATCGAGTCGACGTCGCCGTCGGGCACGAGATTGAACGCGTAGACGCGCGCGCCGGCCTCGTCGCCGAGCGCCCGAGCGGCCTCGATCGCGGCCAATCGGTCCTCCTGGCTCTGAGTCAGATTCGAGTCCTGCCGGTCACGCGGCACGCCGTGCGACGTCGGAATGCCATCGCTCAGAAAGACGACCGAGCGCAGCGGCTGCCGAAACGCGGCGGCCTCCGCGGCGGGTAGCTCGCGAGTCGCGTCTTCGGCCTCGAGCGCGGCGAAGAGCTCGAGGGCACGATCGTAGGCCGCTTCGAAGTTCGTACCGCCGTCTGCAGCGTCGATGGTCGCTACCGCGTCGAGAGCGACGTCGAGGTCGCTCGTGAAGCCCTGCACGACGTCTGCGGCGTCGTTGAACTGCACCAGCGCGACCCGCGTCGTCTCGGGATCGAGCGTCGTCAGCAGACAGCGCGTGGCGTGGGCCTCGGCGTCGAGGATCGTCTCGAGAGAGCCGTCGCCGTCGAGATCGAACGCCCCCTTCGCGGTGCTGCCCGAGCGGTCGACGACGATGATGACGTCCTGGCGGAAGTTCACATCGCGCGCCAGCTTCGCGTGGCCCTCGACGAGCACGCGCGGGTCGGAGCACGCCTCGGGAACCGCGATAATCTTCTCGCCGGCGGGCGCGTTGAGGATCAGGATCGGCGTCGCGCTCGACCGTCGAATCATCAACTCGGCCCGCTCGCCATGAGCGAGGACGATCGAGAACGCGTCGGCGTCGTAGCCCGTCCGCATGACCGCGATCTCGACCATGCCGACCGCATCGGCCGCGAACGGTCCGCTCGCGGTCTGCACGGTCGCCAGGCTCGCGTCCGCGACCTGGAAGCGCCCGGCGGCGTCGGTCGGGGCCATCGCGGCGATGCCGTCGACGGACACGAGCGCTCCCGAGACCGGCTGACCGGACTCGTCGAGAATCGTCCCCGCGTAGACGCCGCGCGCGGGATCCGACACGACGACGGAGCCGCCGCCGGTGCCGCTGCCACCTTGTCCGCAGCCGACCGCGAGCGCCAGGAACAACGCGATGACGCCACGCCGCGTCCAGGCTGCCGAGAACGATCGGGCTCCGCACTCTGAGAGCCGTACGCAATACTCCGGACCCATGGAGAAGTCTCCTCCGACAAGGCCCGTACTCCGTGCGGGACCGCATGGCCCCGAGGAAGCTACGATGCGGCAGTGACGACGACAAGCGCGACGCGCCGTCTCGACCGGCAACCGACTCGGCCGGTAACTCGACCGCCAGCCGTACGACCGTCGAATGCGTGCCCCGCGAACCCGAGCCGACAGCACACCGACGCCAGTCAGCTACCGCATCGACGAGGGCGTTTCCGGGCCCGACGCTGCTGCAAGCCTCGCTTCTACACGCCGATCAGGCGGCGCCCCATGGCCCACAGAATCATGACCAGAAGCACGAGACCGATGCCGAACGCGAGAAACCCCACGGGGTGCATGACGCGCTTCCATTGCTTCCACTCGTCCTTCACTCGAATCTTCTCGAGAGAACCGGAAGCGACCAGGCGATCGTACCAGCGCTTTCGTTCGTGCAGCATCTCGGTGCGCGAGATGCGCCCGGAGAAGATGACCGGGTCGAGCGGGAACTTCTCAGCGCGGAAGTGAACGTTGAAGAAGTGGAACGTGAAGATGAATCCGGCCGCGAGCAGCGCCTCGTCGCTGTGCACGATCATCGCGACGTTGATGATCCAGCCCGGGAGAAAGAGCGTGAAGGTCTCGGGAAACCACATGATCAGCCCGCTCATTCCGATAGCTCCCACGCCCCAGAACACGCCGAAGTAATCGAACTTCTCCCAGTATGTCCAGCGATCGAAATCGGGCCGAGGACCGCGGCCGAAGAACCACCTCTGGTGGGCGATGAAGTCCTTCAGGTCGACCAGGCCAGGCACCATCGAATCGGGGCCGAAGATGCCCCGCAAGATCAGACGCGGACTGTAGCGTCCGGTCTTCGGATTGCGGAACGCTTGACGTCCGCGAATCAGCCGACGGATCAAGGACACCAAGTGTAGGCCGAAGTAGAGGAACGTCAGCACGGCGCCGACGCGGTGCAGACGGACGGAAGCCTCCAGTCCACCGAACAGGTTGACCATCGACTGAGCCCACCCGGCCTCGTAGAACTTGAGCGGCATGCCGGTGGCCACGAGCAGGAGGAAGCTCGTCACGACGAGGATGTGCAGGAAACGCTCGAACGGCGGAAACCTGACGTACTCGTCGTCGTCCATGAGCGCGTCCGTCTTGGCCTTCTTGAAGGCCGCGGGGTCCCTTCGATAGAGGACGAACGAACGCGTCACCCACAGCAACGTGTGCAGGCCGAAGAAGGCGAAGGTCCCCAGGACGATCGAGGTCATGAACATGAACGTCCAGTAGAGGACCGGATGGTGCTCCGAATCGAAGTGGTCGGCGTGAGCGATGTATCCGGCGAAGCCGCCCGCTGCGTTCGGGTGACATTTCCGACAAGTCTCGAGCCGGTTCTGCTCTGACAGTCGGCTGGCCGGATTGCTGATCGGGAGTATGTCATGGTACCCGTGGCAGTCGTAGCACGCGGCCACTCCTGGGCCTCCGAGGGCCATCGCCTTGCCGTGGAACGTCTCCCTGTAGTGCTCGAGCCGACTCTCGTGACACTCGCCGCAGCGATTGTCGCTGAACAGCTTGAACGCGGCCTCGCCCGGCTCGAGGATGGCGTGCGCCCGATGGCAGGACGAGCATACGGCCCCCTCTTCGTCTCCCGACTCCATCAGCTGGCCGTGGACGCTCTGCGCGTAGATCGCTTCGACGCCCGAGTGGCACTTCCCGCAGGTCTTGGGCACATTGTGCTTGTGGACCGTCGACGCAGGGTCGCTGGCCGCCAGGATTTCGTGGGCGCCGTGGCAGTCGTTGCACGACGGCGCCACCTTCAGCCCGCCCGCCAGCAGACCGCGTCCGTGGACGCTCTCCTGGTATTGCCTCGCGGCAGCGGGCTGATGCACGCCTTCCTCCGCCATCATGTCACTCTTGGCGTGACATCTGGAGCAGGTGAGCGGCTGGCGGAGCTTGTAGACCCGCGACTGCGGATGGAGGTGGGAGAGCATGTCGTGCGCCCCGTGACAGTCGGCGCAAGTCGCCGCGACGCCGCTGCCGTGCGCAATCGCTTGACCGTGGACGCTCCTTCCGTACTCGGCCTGCTGTTCCGGGTGACACTCCACGCACACGGCCGGCTTGGTACGATAGGCGTGAGGGAGCGTCTCGCAGTCCGGGTGACACGAGACGCACTCGACGACGCCGTGAACCGAGGACGAGTAGACCTTCTCGTACTCGATGTAGAGCTTCGGCCGCGTCTCGGGCATCGCGGCCAGCTGCGCGGCGGTCGGTGCCGGCTCGCCCGGGACAGGCGCCGTCATGCTGTAGCGCTCGTCCGGCGAGATCGTCTTGATATGCTCCTGCCCGTGACAATCCAGACACCGCTTGTTTTTGACCGCCGCCGTGAAGCGATCCTGTTGTGCAAACGCTGCTGGAGTGAACGCGAGCAGGAGGGCGATGCCCCCCAGCGCTGCGACACCGACGCGTGCATCGGGCCTGGCGCTAGCGCGGATCGGGATGGAGCTCATGTGATCTGTCGAGGGGATTCCCCGCCGACTCCTGCCAATCGAGTTGCAGTTGGTGGGTGCGCTACTCCTTCAGCAGGCGCGCGAGCGCCTTGCGATAGTGTGCAATCGCACTTTCCTTCTGACCTCGCGCCTCGTGGATGCGCCCAAGGTAGTAGTGGGCGCGGGCGGGATCGGGATTCAAGTCGAGCGCCTCGATGAGGACCTTCTCGGCCTGGTCGAGTTGCTGGGTCCGGAACAACGTGATTCCCTTCAACAGCTTGGCACGGCGATGCCGCGGCTCCTCCGACAGCACCTTGTCGACGACGGCCTCGGCCTCCTGGGCCCGACCACTCATCAGCAGGAGCAGATCGCCCAGATCGAGACGTATGCTCACGTCGTCCTTCGCGTACTTCAGCGCTTCTCGAAGCTCCTTCTCCGCGCCGCTCAGGAGCCCCTTCTCCCGCAGTAGCCGCGCGGCCGCACGGTGCCGCGAGGCAAGGCTCATCGGAGTCCGCCGATCGAACGTCTGAGCCTTCAGACGCGCCGCGAGCTTCTCGTCGTCGAACTCCCCGAGCGCGTGCCGCACAAATGTCTCGAGTATGTAGGGATAGCTCGAGCGACGCGTAGCGATGACGTGGGCGAGCCGGCCTTCGCGGTCGATCACCAGCGTCGTCGGAAACACGATGAGCCCGAGCTTCCCGTAGAGCTCGCGCCCGGCGTCGAACCCCAGCGGGGCCTTGATGCCGGCCTCCTTCCAGAACTTCTCGAAGTAGGACTTGTGCACGACGTCCGCTGTCACGAAGACGAGCCGCACGTCGTCGTTGCCGAGATCCGAGACGATCTTGAATGCGTCTGCGACGGCCCGCTCCGAGCTGCGCTGCTCCGCCGACAGGTAGACCAGGACGACGGTCTTGTCGCTGAAATCGCTGCTATCGACCGTTCCGCCATCGACGGCGGTCATCCGGTAGGAGGGAGCCAGCGCGCCTCGCTTCACATTGCGAATCTTGTCCAGCCTCTGCGCATGCGCTGTCCCGGAAAACGCCGAGCACAGGGCCACAAGCCCGCATACCGTCACGAATCTGTTCATCGGTGGTCTCCCGGTGACTTGGCTGTCTTGCTCTTGTCCGCGCTCCGCTCACGACCCACGGGCTCGGCTCGCGATCCCGGCACGAGGTCCCGGCCGCGCCAGTCGGCCTCTCGATTGGGCGTCGTCGGATAGACGGCCGGTTGGACGCGGTCGTACACGTAGCTCCGATGACACCCCGCGGCACACTTGCCGCCATTCTCCGTGCGTTCCCAGCCGATCGGCAGCGGCCAGTTCTTGGGGCCGAACGGAAAGGTCTCGCGGATGAGGTGATCCCGGTTCGCGGCATGCGAGTTGTGACAAACGAAACAGGTGCGCCCCTTCTTCTCCTGATTCACGTGCACGTAGTGCAGATTCCGAGTTCCGTTGCGGAAGCCGGTGACGACCTCTGCTTCTTCGCGAACGGCTAGCTGCTTGTCATGACAGCTGAAACACAACGAGTACTCGGACTCCTTGAAGGGAAAGTATGTCTCGGTCGGATACTCGCTCGACAGCAGACGTTGGTGCCCGCCGCCATGAATGTCATGACACGCGACGCAGTTGTTCTGGGCCACCGGGCCGTGAACTTGCCGCTTCCCCTTGATCTCCTTCTGGATGTTCGCGAGCTTCTCACCGTCTTCGGCTTCCAGCTCCTCGTCGTGACACTCCAGACAGAGCTTCCACGGGGCGTCCTTCAGGAGTCGCGGGTGATCGCTTGCGTGAGGATCATGGCAGTTCAGGCAAGCGCGCTCGGTCGTCACCGCCGCGTGAGCCGTCGACGCGTTATCCAGCGTGTCACCGATGCCTTGATGGCAACTGATACAGAGCGTGACGGGGTCGTCCCGTAGCAGGGCCGTGTGATCCGTGGCATGAGGATCGTGACAGATTTGACATCCGTCCTCGACCGGCGCGTGGACCTCGTGCATGCTCTCGATCTGGGCGCCCATGACGACATGACAGCGCAGGCAAAGCTCCTTGCCCTGCGCCGCCAGCATGCTCGGATTCGCCGAGGCATGAGGCTCGTGGCAAGCACCACACGACCCCCCGGCGGGGCCGTGAACGAATTGGCGTGCCCCGACGAGGTCCTCGTGGCAGCTCATGCACATGTCCGGATAACGGATACCCCTGAGGAGGGTCGGACCGGTGCTGCAGTGCGGATCGTGGCACGGCAGGCACTCCCCCCCCTCGAGCGGCTTGTGGACGAGGACTGCGTCCTCCGGCAGTTGAAGCTCGTGGCAGAACGTGCACGTCTCCGTCTTGGACCGGACCAGCTCGTACTTGTGGGCTTCGACATCGACCAGCGTGTGGCAGCTGTCACAAGCGTCGACGAAGACAGGGCCGTGGAGGAACGGCAGCGCCTTGACTTCCGAATGGCACTCGGCTGAGACGCAATCCTCCCGCGGCACTTCCGTGGTCGGAGGGTCGGCCTTCTTCTTGTCGCCCTCGCTCTTGTCGCCGCTGTCCTTCTCATCCTCCGGCGTGCCGTTCTCGGCTGCATTCGTGGCCGCGCCGGCGTTCTTCGAGGCGCCGGCGTTCTTCGAGGCGCCGGCGTTCTTCGAGGCGCCGGCGTTCTTCGAAGCGTCGGCGCGGTCTCGCCGGTCGGTCCCGACTCTGTTCGCAGGCCGGTCCCGCTCTTGGGCAAACGGTGGTCGCATCAAGGACCATAGCAGCACCGCGACCAGGGCCCCGAGTCCGAGCAATAACGCGGCGGATTTCATCGCCCCTCTCCTTTCGGGTCGCTGAGGCGCGCGCCGATGGGATTGTCACGGGAGTAGGCCAGCGGCTCGTGGCATCCAGGCGCGCACTTGCCGCCATCCTCCGTCAGGACGAACCCGACCGGAACCTTCCAGTTGGAACCTTCGAACACCCCGAATCGGGCCATGTGTCGAGGCAGATCACTGCCGTGAGCGGCGTGGCACTTCGTACAGGAGCGCGGGCTCCTCTCCTCCTTGAGGTGCACGGAGTGCAGATTCACGTCGCCGTCGCGGAACTCCGTCACGATCGTGGTCTTCTCCTCGAGTACGAGGGCCTGAGGGTGGCATTCGAGGCAGAGCCCGTAGCTCCTGATATCGAACTTACCCAGATTCGCGCCGGGCGCCGCTCTCTTGAGAAGGCGAGCGTGACCGGCGCCGTGGATGTCGTGACACGCATGACACTCGCTCATTTCGACGGGACCGTGCTCGTGGTCCTTACCCGTCAGCTCATCGGACATTCCCGGGATCGTCCGACCGTCGAGGGCCTGGACCTCCTTCGAATGACACTCGAGGCAGATCGTCGCGAGCTCGTCCCGCAGCATCATGGGCTGGTTGGAGGCGTGAGGCTCATGGCAGGTCAGGCAGCGCTCGCCCTTGAACACCGCATCGTGACTGACCGCTTCGTCGAGTTTCACACGAATCTCGTCGTGGCAACTCACGCACAAGTCCTCTACCGGTGCGATCAAGTGGCCATCGAAGTCGGTGGCATGGACACCGTGGCAGGCGAGGCACTGCCCTTCAGCGTGCAGGTGTGACCGCTCCGCGGACTCGAAGACGGCGACCAGGTCCGCGTGGCAGACTCGGCAGTTCTCCATACCGTCTCCATCGCGAAGCAGCCACGGAAAGTCCGCCTCGTGCGGCTCGTGACATGCGCCGCAAAGCCCGTTCTTGTACGGCACGTGCTGAGAAAGGCCGTTCGATGGGAGGTGGCACTGCTTGCACGTGTCCGCCACGGTCGGCCATCGCAGAAGGAACGGCGCGTCCGAAAAGTGCGGGTCGTGACAAGGAGTGCAGCCTTCCTCGTAGACGAGTCCGTGCTGATGAAGCCGGACCCCGTCCACCTCGTGACAGTTGTGACACAAGACCGTCGGGGAGTCCAGAAGCGGATACGTGTGATCTCCGGCATCCTCTGCGTGGCACTTGTGACAGCTCTCGTGCAACCCCGGAGTGTGGACGCTCGTCGCACTCAGAAACGCCGCGTGGCACTCGGACGAAACGCACCCGTCCTGGAAGCTCACGGGCTCCGTGGGCCTGGGTGCCGCGATGACCGCCACTGCGGAGCCTGTCCCCGAGTCGCGATCTTCGCTGGCGTCTCCGTCAGTCGATGTCCAAGGCCAGAAGAGACCGACGAGCCCGGCGCACGCGGTCAGCCCCACGACAGCCGAGACCGCCGCCCACCACCGTCGGGTCGGCGTCTTGTGTCTCGTCTTGGGTGACCCGCTGCGTCCCATCGAATCCTCACAGCACGTCCAACCCGGCCAGAATGATCAAAGCGAGAAGCCCGATTCCGATGCTCATCGCCAACACGCCGATCACCGTAAAGGCGATTCGTGGGCCTTTCGGCCAAGCCCGGACGCGGAGCTTCTGCAACTCGCCGCTTTCCCTCAGCCGCTCGTACTCCGCCGCATGCTCCTCTTCCAGCTCCTTCTCCTGCACGCTGCCCGAGAACATCACGGGGTCTACCGGGAACTTCCCCATGCGGAGGTTGGCGTTGAAGAAGTGAATCGTGAAGATGAACCCGACGGCGAGCAGAGCCTCGTATCCGTGCGCGACCATCGCCGCGTTGAAAATCCAACCCGGCAGAATGTGGGACGAGATCACCGGGAACATGAGCAGCAGGCCGGACCCGCCGATGATTCCAGTACCGCCGATCTCGCACCAATAGTCGAACTTCTCCCAGTACGTCCAGCGGCCGAATCGAGGGAGCTTGCCGCCGCGGAAGAACCAGCGGAACATCGCCGCACAGCTCTTCACGTCACTCCAAGCGGGCAACATCGTGTCGGGGCCGAAGAGCCAGCCCCAGATCGTGCCCTTCCGCCGCTTGAATCGAATCACGATGCCGACGAAGTGGACGATGAGGTTGATGATCAGAAGCACGGCGAAGCACCGGTGCCATGTGCCGGCGAGCACGATGCCGCCGCAGAGATCGGCCAAGTAGGCCGCCCACCGATCGTCGGAGAAGAGCAGCGGAATGCCGGTGATGGTCAACCCGAAGAACGTGATGACGACGAACGCGTGATTGATGCGGTCTAGGGCCGTGAACCGCCGGATCTCTCGCCGGCTCGGGACGGTCTTCGGGTGCGGCCCGTGGCGAATGCGATCGACCAACGAGCGAAGAAACCAGAGAATGGTGTGAAGGCCGAAGAACCCGAACGCCCCGCTCATCACGACCATGAAGTAGAGCCAAACGCCGTAGAGAACGGGATAGCGCTCGGCGTCGCGATAGTCGGCGTGGGGATCGAACTTCACGAACTGGCTGTTTGCCCCTGGGTGGCAGTCGCTCTGCCCGCAGGTGGCGACGAGCCTCTCGGGGTGCACGCGGGAGGCCGGATCGTCCAGGGGTGCGATATCGTGGTAGCCATGGCAGTCGCTACAGCACGCCGCGCGAGTGGAGCCGAGCTCGGTCACCTGGCCGTGGTAGCTCAACCGATAGGTCTCGTAGTACGTCACGCGACGGTCCCCGGCGAGATCGGGATTGTTGTGACAATCACCGCACTCGTTGACGACGTCCAGGACGAAGCCGGGCGTGTCGGTGCGCGAGATGCCATGGCCCGCATGACAGCTCGTGCAGACGGGTGCCCTCGAGTCGCCTTCCCGGAGGAGTTGACCGTGGACGCTCGCGCCGTACACGTCGTTCAGTCCTACGTGGCACTTCCCACAGGTCTCCGGCACTTGGCTGCGGTGCACCGGGGATCGAGGATCGCTCGAAGGGTGAACGCCGTGGGCTCCGTGGCAGTCCGTGCAGGTCGCCGCGGCGGCCAGTCCACTCTCGGAGAGAGCCCGCCCGTGGGTGCTCGTCAGGTACGCCCTCTGGTGGGCGACCGGATCCTGCCCGCTCGGCGTCTTCTCGCCATGCTGTTCGTGACACTCCGCGCAGAGGAAGGCCCGGTGCGTTCGACCGAGCCGCGACGCCTCCACGCTGAGCGCCGCGATGTCGTGACCGCCGTGACACGATACGCACGTGGGCATCGCGTCGTCGCCGCGCGGGACGCCGGCGTGCGCCCCGGAAGCGAACGCCTCGAACTGTTTCTCATGGCAGCTGGCGGAGCACGGTACGGGGTCGAGCCGCGCAGCGTGGGGAAGCTGTCGAGTGTCCTCGTGGCAGTCCACACAGGCCAAATCGGCGTGCACGCTCTTCGACAAGGTCTCGCGCGTCACGAGGAGCCCCGGCTTCACCGCAGGCTCGTCGCTGGCCGTCGGCTCCGTCTCGGCTCCGGACACACTCGGCGGCGAAGCGGATTCGGGCCCGGGGATCAGACGGACCTGCACCATGGCGGCCCGTTCCGCCGGACCGAGCTCCGCAATATGGGGCCGCCCGTGACAGTCGAGGCAACGACGATCCGGCGTCCTACGCCCCGGCTCCTCCTCGTCGGCCCTCGAGGCTGCGGCGGAGAGGACAACGCCCAAGACCGACAGGACCGCGATCGTCAACGGCCCGCCACGCCGTCCGCGGTTCGATTCTCGAGAGCAAGCAGACAGATGGCTCGACACTGGGTCCTTCCCGGCTGTTGGATTCCAACGTACCCACCGGGAAACTACGTAGCAAATGAGAGGCCGCGTTCCCCGATCAGATGCCGAAGAGCAGCGAACCGGAAGCTCGTTGACGTCAGAACTCGTCCATGCACGCGGAGGGTCGCGTTCCGACACTTCGACCGTGGACGAAACAGCTCGCAATCGCGCTCAAAAGCCCGTTTCGACAGGCAGTTCCGCCTGCCGCGATGGGAGATGTTTCACGCGAACGGGATGATTCTCTCGCCCGAGACATCGGTTCGCGACACCCTCCACGCGACTCCCGGGAGCCTACGGACGACGGAGTCCCGGCGCGGCGGATGTCACTTCTTGGGTGCGGGCTTGGCAGCCTTCTTGGCGCCCTGGCCGGCGACCTTCTCGACCGTCACCTT
Source organism: uncultured Planctomycetia bacterium (assembly GCA_964392615.1). Classification (GTDB taxonomy): domain Bacteria; phylum Planctomycetota; class UBA8108; order UBA8108; family UBA8108; genus CAYMRB01. The sequence goes on from CAYMRB010000007.1 coordinate 15,489, forward strand.
GGCGTCCTCGACGATCAAGCCATAGCGGTAGCCAGCGCCGAAGTCGCGGTCGAGCCCGACCGTGCCGCGAATCAGCACCGTGTCGCCGATCTTCGTCTTGTCCCTCGTCGTCACCGTGACGTCGTTCGTGCCCGGCTTGCCGCTGCCGTCCTTCAAGTGCAGCCAGTTCTTGCCGAGGATGCCCGACGAGTAGCGCACCACCTTGCCGCGGACGACGACCTTCTTCCCGGACAGTGAGCTCTTCTTGGCGAACAGCTCCTCGACCGTGTAGCCGCCCTTCGCCTTCTTGATGCCGCTGAGGTCGACCGTGGGCTTCCGCGGGCTCCGCTTGCCGCCGGAACCGCCCGGCGTCGGATGCCCCTTGGGCAGCGTCGGCGCCTCGCCAGCGTCCGGGCCGACCGGAGGGTGGCCCTCCGGAACGGTAGCCTGCGGCTCCGAACCGGGCAGCCTCGGGTGATTCGCCGGCAGCTTCCCCGCGTCCTGCGACCGGGTCGCGGACTTCCCTGGCACGCGCATCCCCGGCACGAAGTAGATCAGCGGGAACGTGCGATCGAGGGTCGGGCTGTGGAACTGCCGCATCGCCATGCCGCGGGGCACGAGGGCCCGGTCGCCGACGGCGACATCGCAGCGCGGGGCCGCGACCCAGACCAAGTCGCTCCCGGTATCGAGTCTCGCGTAGGTATAGCCGCCCGCGTTCATCGTCTCGGTGACGCGTCCGCGAAACCCGTCGAGCCCGGAGGGCGTGTTCTTGACGTCAGGCGTCGGCTTGTCGGCGCCCGTCTTCTCGGCGGGCTTCGCCGCATCGACCTTCGCGACCTTCGGCGGCGTCGTCTCGACCTTCGCTATCTCCGGCGGCGTCGTCTCGACCTTCGCTACCCCCGGTGGCGTCGTCTCGACCTTCGCTACCTCCGGTGGCGTCGTCTCGACCTTCGCTACCTCCGGCGGCGTCGTCTCGACCTTCGCTACCTCCGG
>CAYMRB010000007.1:16560-54892 GCA_964392615.1 uncultured Planctomycetia bacterium
CCGGCGGCGTCGTCTCGACCTTCGCTACCTCCGGCGGCGTCGTCTCGACCTTCGCCGCATCCTGCCCAGCGACCGCCTTCGTCTCGAGTGCGGAGGGCGCGTTTTCCTGCGGGGCGCGGCAGCCGGCGGCCAACGTCACGCACAGAACCAGGGCCCCCAGAACCGCCCGCCGAGTTGCTGTCATGCTGATCATGGAATCGCTCCTGTGGAGTCGGGCGGCGCGGCGTTTGCCGCTCGCCGATGGAAGAGTCATGGTTTGTAGATTTCGGGGTACTCCAGCGGGTCATGGTCCTCACCGTGGCAGAGGAGATAGCACTTGCCACTGCGGTCCCCGCCGTCGATGAACTTGAGGTATCCCCGGCTGTTTGGAAAGACGATCGCACGGTCGAAGTTGATCAAGTGGCTGGCGTCCGCCGGCGTTCCCTGCGCCGAGCTGATCCCATGAGGATCGTGGCACGCCGAGCACGGCGTCGAATGCTCGACGACATGTTCGTGGTGCTCCGGGAAGCTCTCGTCGGCGAGGATCGATGCGCGCTCGTGACACTCGTAGCACAGCGCATAGGCCGCCGGGGACTCCGGCGTATAGTCCTCGGTCTCGTAGCGGCGCACCAGAAGCGGCGAGAAGTCCGAACCGTGGGGTCCGGCGGGGCCGTCTCCTCCGGCACGTCGGCTGTCGTCGGCGTCGTGGCAGTCTTCACATCCGATGACGCTGCCCGTCGTATACGACGGACGCAGGCTCGGGACGTAGGAACTGGCGCCCGGCGACCCGACCGGATGGAACGACGGGTTGTTCGGCTGGAACTGCAGTCGCTTGTTCGGCTGCACGAAGAACCGGCTCACAGCGGAATCGACCGCCACGGGCGCGTCGCCGTGGCACCGGAAGCACAGCTCGTGAACCGCTTCGATCGACTCCACCTCGACGCCGCCGATAGTGACACCACCGACCCGCGCCAAGCTCGTCGGCACGTCTGCGCCGAGCCCCTCCGAGGAGCCCGCTGCGTGCGAGTCGTGACAATCCGCACAAGACAGTCCGGCTCCCTCGAGGAACGGCCCTCCGGTCGCACCCGGCGGGCCTTCCGTCACGATCCCGTGCACCGAGAGCTTCCCGGTCTCGGCGCGCACATCGGACGCGACCCGACCGTCATGACAGCCGACGCACGTCGCCGAGATATTCTCCTGATGCAGCAGCCACTCCGGTCCGCCCGCGCCATGCGTGCTATGGCAGGCGCCGCACGCATTGTCCGCGACCGATTCTTGCGCGGCGCCGAGCTCGAGGGCGGCTTCCGCAGTCACGAGCACCGGACTGGTCGCATGAGCGGAGCTGCCCCACGCCGTCTTGTCGTGGCAGGCGACACACAGCTCGCCGCGCTGGTTGTCCATCGACAGAAAGTCGCCCCGGCTATTGTCGTGGGGCTCATGGCACGACGTGCACTGCACCTCGCCGTTCCGATCGAGCCGTATCGTCGCCGGAAGCGTACTCTGCGTCCGGAGCTCCGGATGGGGGCCGGCAACCGACGCCGAGTACGGAAAGCTGATCGGATGGTCGTCCGAGAGATCCGTGCCGAGATTGCTGGGGCCGGCCGGCATCCTGTCGACGCCTCCCATCGAGATCGGCGCCCGGCTGAGCACGCTGCCGAGTGCGATCGTCCCGTCGTGACACGACAGACACAGCTTCGACGCACCGGTCGGCTGACCGACGGTCGCACGCAGAGAGTTGCTGCGGTAGATCGTGTACGGGCCGGGCGACAGCGTCCGGTTCCACAGCGGCTGCACGCCGCTGGCATTGTGGGGAGTGTGACAGAAGACGCAGACCTCCGATTCGCTCGACGCGCGAATCTCCCCCGGTCCGGACGCCGACAGGTTGTGGACCGTCGACTTCACGCGCTGCACGGACTGAGCCGATGCAGCGCCGCCAGCCGTGAATACGGGGAGCGCGAGGACTCCGCCGAGAACCGTGGTCACGAGAGTCTTGTTCATGGTGCCGTTTGCCCCGTATGTTGCGTCGCCCCATCGACGAAGTCCAGGTGCTGCAGGACCTGCACGCGGCGGTTGTGCGAATCGCCGATCCAGACCCTGTGCGACGGGTCCACACAGATCCCGATCGGCAGCCAGAACTCGCCCGGCCCCGTGCCCTCGGTGCCGACCGCGAGCAGCAGCTGACCGTCCGTCGTGAAGACCTGCACGTTCTCGAAGTGCGAGTCGACGACGTAGACGAATCCGTCAGCGCCCCATGCGATCCCCTTCGGCTGCGAAAACTGGCCAGGGAACACACCCCGGCCTCCCCAGGTGCGCACGAACTCTCCGTCACGGTCGAAGACCTGGACCCGGCAGTTCAGCGTGTCGCTGACGTAGACGTTGCCGTCGTCGTCACACGTGACGTGCGTGGGGTAGTTGAACTCCCCCGGCCCGATGCCCCGGCCGCCGATCGTCAACGCGACACTCCCGTCGGGGTCGAACGCGACGACCTGGTGCGTACCGACGTCCGCGACCCAGATTCGCCCGTTGCTGCCTTCGGCGACCCCGACGGGCGCAGTGAGCTCACCTCGCCCCACGATCGCCAGCGTCGCACCGTCCTGCGACAGGATCGCGACGACGCGCAACGTGCGGTCCGCGACCAGCAGCGCGCCGTCCGTCCCGAGCGCATCGGAGACCGCGAGGCCGATCGGCGTCTCGAGCCTGAGCCCGTCACCCACATCCGTCAGCGCGCGGTAGTCTCGCGACTCGAGATCGAACCGATGAACGACGCGCTGCTCGGGATCCGAGACCCAGAGCACGTTCGGCGGATGAAACGCCACGCCGTGCGCACTGCGGATCTCCGCGGGCGGCACCGGCCCGCTGACGAGATCGACGAGCCACCCCCACGCCGACCGCGGTCGATGCAGATCGCCCTCACCGCGGAGCTCGCCGACCCACGAGTAGCGAGGGGAATCGGGCGGCGGCGGCCAAACGACGGCGGGCTCGACCGCAGGGAAGACCGGCTCCGGAGCGCTGCAGCCGCCGAGCAGCCCCGCCGAGACGACGATCGTCGCCGCGGCGGCGGCCAGCATCACCGGTCGTCGGAGTCGGAAGGCTGTCATTGCCTCAAGAACCTTTGGGACGCCGCGTCGGTCGTCGGCGGCGGCGCACCGAACCTGCGGATGAGGAAGAACCCTACCTCGGCGCCGCGGAACTCGCTCGTGACGCCGTGCGTCTCCCGATAACCGACGCGAAAACGGAACGTGAACAGCCGCCAGGCGTACTCGAGTCCCCCGCCGACCGAGAAACCGAGGCTTGACCCTTGAAGGCTATCATCGTCGTGGCGGAACGCCGTATCGAAATAGAGCCGCGACCTCGTGTCGATCCGGCTGCGCCAACGCGCGGTGGTCTGGAACGTGACAAGGTCCCGATCGGGCTGTTCGTAGAAGAGCCATGACTGAGTCGCACTCCCGATAAGCTGGTGGGCAGGGCCGAACGTCATGGTTCCCTGCGCGCGCAGCCGCACGGCATCCAGCGGCAGAACGGTCGATTCCCGGTTCTCGTACTCTGCGCCGAGCGTGAACGCCGGGCGCCGCCACTCGACGCCGCCGATCAAAGACTGCTCCTCCACGGGCTGAATGACCCCGAAGCCCTCGAGCTCGGCCAGCCTCTGGTCCTGGCGCGCGAGGCGGAAGTACGGCGCGAGGCCACCGGTGAACTCGTGCTCGAGCCGCAGGCTCTGGTGCATCGAGTCCATCGTGAAGTCGGCTCGAAGCGCGTGCACGTAGTCGACCAGGATCGTTCCGCCGATCGGAATGAGCCCGGCGAACGACCGCGTGACGGTCGTGAGGCCCGCGCCGTCCTGGCGCAGCGTGTAATCGATGCCTTCGGTGTAGAACGTCAGGCCCGTCGGATCGGTGATGACGATGCTCGTGAGGTCGATCCCCGCGCGCAGCAATCGGACCTCCTCCGGCGCTACCGGCGGGAACGCGTGACGCTCGTCGATCGCTCCTCCATCACCGTTCTCGACGATGCGACGCTCGGTGAAGTTCGAGTAGCTCGCCTGCAGGCGGCCCCACGGCGTGATCTTGCGATAGCCCAGATTCAGGGCCACGCCCCCGCTGTCGGTCGTGCTTTCGCCGCCCGATTGCAGGCGGCCCCCCTCGACGCGAAGGGATGACGAGAGGCTGTCGTAGAGCTGATGCCGCAGCCCCGCCGAGCCGCGCGTCGACTCCTGCTCCAGGAGATTCGTGTCGTTCTGCTCGTACCGGAAGTCGGCGTCCCCCGACAGGCTGTCGGTCCAACGCGAGCTCAGCCGCTGGTCCCAGCGCAAGAGACTCTGGTCGAGCGAGCCGGACTGTTCCGTCGCTTCGAGACGGGAGCGCAGATCGTGGTCGCGATCCTCGTCCAGGTACCAAGCGTGCGAGCCGAGAAACTCATGTGCATCGTAGCTGTTCTCCGCCTCTCGCTGCCGGACGTCCCGGTAGTTGTAGCTCGCGTTGACCGTCTGAAAGGTCGAGAGCCGATACGTCGCCGCGGCGCCGTTGCGCGTCTCGGTGACATCCGCGAACGGCGCCGTTTCGCTGCCGAAGACCGTTTGCTCTTGCTTCCGATACAACGACTCGAAGCGCAGGTCCACATCCTCGAACACGAGCTGCTGCAGGGCGCGCGCGGTCGTCGTCGCGGTCTCGATCTGCGAGAAGAACACGCGAGGGCGGTAGTCGTCGAGACGACTGAACTGCAAGGACAACGGATGAAACCGCTGCGGAAACGCGGTCGCGTGCGCGTCGACCTCGTAGAGTTCGCCGGTGTCGAACGAGTCCGTCGATGCGTCGTCGGCCCAGTTTTGCGATATGCCGACGACGCCTGTCGTCTCATACTTCACGAAACGGGGCGTGTAAAGGTACCCGCTGGCGCCGAGCCCGAGCCGCTCCTGAAGCAAGTTCTCGGAGCGCTGCTGAGTCGACGCGGTCGCGTCCTCACGGGTGAACACGTGCCCGATGCCGACGAAGCCGCCGAGAAGCCGCACCGCCACGGGCTTCGCCTCGGCGCCTCGGCGCTGGCCGAAGACCCAGGCCGCGGAGCCGGGCGCACGGTCGGCGCGACCTTGCGTCGAGCAGCCGGTCATCACGACGAGCGACACGACCGCGCCGACGGTCAGCGCCAGCGCGAACGCGTTGCGTTCACACCGCAGAGTTGCCGACGGGCTGTCGGCGGGCGGCGGTTCTGCCGTCCGGTTCGTTCGCGACTCGTCTCGACGAATGGCCACCTGTCGGAACACCTCCGGGACTCCCTCGCGTCAGCGCTCGGCCTCCGGGCGCAGAAGGTCGGGATCATCCTCCGCGTGCGGGTCGTGGCAACTCGTGCACGAGTCATCGCCGATCTCGAGGTGGGCCTCCCCGGTCAGGATGTCCTCTTCAAAGTGACAGAAGAAGCAGAGCTTCCGCTCGTCGTCGAGAAGCAGGTGCGGCCGCAGCGACTCGTGGGGGTCGTGGCAGATCAGGCAGTTGCCGATGGCCACGGGCCCGTGCACATGGGTTGCTTCCTCGAGACGGGTCTTCATGTCGGAGTGGTCGTGACAATCCAAGCAGCCGCCCCGCTTGTCGAACCCCGCGCCCAGGAAGAGCGCGGACTCGCCGGGGTGACAGTCGGTGCAGAGCCCTTCCTGATAGGGCTTGTGCCGGATCATCTGCTTGCGAGCGACCGTCTGTACCTCGCCGTCGTCCGTCACGACCAGGCTCTCTCGCTCGTCCGGCGGCGCGATGTAGATCTCGTAGGGCGGCACGCCGTCCACGAGGAAGGTGAGCACGTCGTAGCGCTCGCGCTGCGTGCAGGCTCCGGCGAGGATCGCGACCGCCGCGGTGGTGCAGATGATCGCCGCGATTCGCCGCCTGTGAGCCCTGCAGGTCATTCCCCTGGAGCCGTCTTCGCGAAAGCTCACGTAATTACCGCCGATCTTTCGGCTGGCTCGACGAAGCGTCCGCACCGTCTTCGACACCGCCGTTGCCTGAGTCCGCTCCGGGCTCCCCCGACGCGGCGCCGGCGTCGCCGGTCGCCGTGACGGGCATGCGCCACAGAGGCTCGGTAGGTGCGTCGTCGAGCCGCACGAGCTCGGCTTCGCTCGGATAGGTTCCCCCCTTGCGCTTGCCGTACGCATAGAGGTGGATCTTGCCCCCGCTGCCGATCTGGCTCGTAACCCAGACGAGATACTCGGCTTCGAAGTCCTGACCCAGCCAATCCTGGAAGTACTCGACGTTGTACGGGTCGATGCACACGCCAGCCGGGAGGTTCATCGCGCCCTTGGGGGCCCGCGCACCTCCGAACGGAAAGAGCGGCCGCCCTCCATTGTCGAAGACCTGCACCAACTGGAACGCGGCATCGACAACGTAAACGAGCCCCTGCGGATCGACGTCCAGCCCCTTCATGTGAGCGAAGTCGCCCGGCCAGCGTCCCTGGCGACCGAATGCCGCGAGGACGTTGCCCTCGCGGTCCATCTTCACGACGCGGTAGTTGTAGTAGTCGGAGACGTAGATGTTTCCGAGGCGATCGACGGCCAGGAAGCTCGCGTACGAGAATCCCTGCTCGCCGCTGCCGTGCCCGCCGATCCGCCGCAGGGGCGTGCCCGTCTCCCGGTCGAGGACGAGGATCTGATCGCGCCGCTCCTCCCAGGGCTCCTCGTCAGGGTCCTCCGCCTCGATCGTGTCCTTCCGGACGTCGAGGACGAACACCTCGTCGCCGACGACGACGGTCGCGATCGGCGAGAACGATCGACCGTCCCCGTAGGTTCGTACGTACTCGTCGTCGGGCCCGTAGACAATCACGGCTTGCAGACCGATATCGCAGACGTACTTGAACCCCGCGTCGTCGACGAACACGCTGATCGGCTTGCGCAGGTGGCCCGCCCCGACCTTCTTGCCGAGCACGTAGAACCGCCGGCTCTCGAAGTCGAAGACGGTCAGAGCCTGCAGGCCGAACGAGTCGGTGACGTACAACCGCCCCTTCGTGCACGCGACACTGAACGGCTTGTACACTTCGTAGCGGGACGGGTCCTCCGCGCCGGCGAGATACTCGACGAACGGCTGGCGCTCCTCGAAATCGACCGAGCCCTGGAAGTTGCGAAGGAACTGAACGCGCGGCAGCTCCGGAGGTGCCGGGAAGAAGTTCTCACCCGTGACCTCGGGCACCGCCGCAGGCGCGGCACAGCCAGATGCGGCCAACGCAGCCAACGCCCACAAGGCTACGGCGTCGCGGAGTCTCATAAGCGCTCCGCCATCCCCGGGCCCTGAGCCCGCGGACGGCCCTCTCTCGATGACGTCTCGACAGTGACCGGGCGGGAAAAGACACCCGCCTCCCGGGCGGCCATTGTGCACCGGGAGGCGGGGGATTCAAGTCCACTGCACCATCGCGCACGAATGCCGACGGCACATTCCGATAGGCCCCTAGCCGGGAGTCTTGTGGCAGGTCATGCAGAGCGCGCTGCCATGATTGTCAACGCGCAGGAACATGCCGCGGCTGTCGCGGGAACCGTGCGCGAAGTGGCAACTCGCGCACTGGACCTTGCCCTCCTCGAGGTGGGCGGACGAGCCATCCGGCGTCTCTTCCGGATCGGTGATATTGCCGTTCTCGTCCGGCTGGTTGTACCGGAAGGCGTTCGTCGGGTAGTCGACGCCGATCGGGTGGTGGTTGGTCAGATCCGTGCCGAAATCATCAGCGCCGTCCATGAAGACCGTCCCGGCAGAACCACCGAACGCGTCGAGAGCGACGGTTCCGTCGTGACAGGACAGGCACAGGCGCGATGAGCTGCTCATGACGCTGGCGACGTCCGCATCGTCGTGAAGCGTGTACGTCGCGTCCGTCAGGGTGTGGTTCCACAGATACCCGATGTCCGGGTCGCCGTTATGAGGTGTGTGGCACGGGCGGCACACTTCGCCTCCCGAAACCTCGACCCCGTTTGTGCCGTGGATATTGTGCGGCGTGTCCTTCACACGCGACTGTCCGAACGGCGTGACAAGCATCGCGACGGCGAGCATTGCCCCCACAGCCAAAGGCCACCTCTTGGCTAACATGTCGAGAGTCTCCTTTCGAGCAACAGCACTCCTACGACCCCGACACACTGTCCGGGCCTCCGAACCGAGTCCGTTTCGACGACGGCACGGGGCGGCGAGATACAGACCTCGATACGTCCACCGCAATGAGCCGTCGCATCAATTCCTGACGCGATGGTAGCAAACCGATGGCCAATGTGCGCCCAAAAAGATGGGGCACCTGCGGAACCGCGAGAGCGCCCAGCCAACTCTGCCGTCTTGCGCTACCGCTTCGTCGCCGGACGCGCGAGGAGGAAGAGGCTCACGCGGAGCACGCCGAGCCCGCGGAGTACCGCGGAGCATCGGGCGTGGGACCCAGCCATGCCCGCGGTCGTAGCCGCCAGAGTAGATGCTCTGCGGCCCTCCGCGTTCTCGGCGTGCTCCGCGTTGACGTCTTCTGCGCGTCGAGGACGGGACGAATCGACGAGATTGGCAGGCGTCGACGGACCGCAGAACCGCAGGTGCACCCCCCGAAAGACACAGCGCGGCAAGCGTCGGGGGGGGAGTCCCACGCCCCCCTGAGATCATCTCCCTCACGCGGAATTCCCCGCCACAGACCAGGAGAATTCCCGCCACTGGGAAGATCTCGCATCTCCCGTCAGGTCAATAGACACGGAAAGGCGTTTCGCTTGATGTCAGTTTTCCCCCGGACATGCCGCCCGCGCACGATCACGGGTGTGCCTTGCGCGGACATTGTCGTGACCACGGAGAACGCGCACGAGCGTCCGGGCTCACCGCCGCGCGAGCTGGGTCCACCCCTCTCCTGACACCGTGACACCGTCAGAACTCGTTGACGAGAGTCCGCAGGATCTCGGGATTCGTCTCGTGATCCGCGAGCACGTAGTGACACGCGTCGCACTCGACCGTGATCGGCCTCCCGCGGTCGTCTCGAAGCACCCCGTTGTGGCAGCGGAAACACGCGGCCGTCGCCGGCGTCGGGTGGCCGATAAGCGACGGGTACGTGTCCCACTGGATCTTCATCTCCGGGTAGACGAACACCCGGTGAATGTCCTGCAGCGGTGCAACGCTCGCCTCGATCGCGGCCTGCCGCTGCTCCCAGACCTCGGGGTAGCGCTCCCGATAGATCTCCGTGACGCGGGCGATCGAGTCCATCGCCTCCTCGGACGACGCATAGGGCCCGGCGAGGACCTCCTGCGCGACCTTGCGGATCCACGGCACGGACCGGTCCAGCTTGCCCTCCTCGAGCCACTCGTCGAGCGCTCGCCCCATCGGCAGGAAGATGTGCGTCGGGCGATTGTGGCAATCGACACAGTCCATCAAGCGCAGCGACTCCCGGTCGAGCCCCGTCTCGGTGAACTCCGAGTCCGGCCGTGTCCACACGGTACGCGTACCGTCCGGATGGGTGAGCTCGACCCAGACGACGTCCTCGCGTCTGTGGTCCGTCGCATAGTAGCGAAGCTCGTGCTCGCGGCTGACGTGCCAGTGAATACCGCGAGCAACCCCCCGCTCGCCGCCGCTGCCGACCCGCATGTTCAGAACGGTATAGGAGCGGCTGTTCGTCTCGTCCGACGCGAAGTGCTGAATCGTCTTGAGAACGTTGCCATGAAACGTCTCCGGACGGTGGCAGACCTCGCACACGTCGCGCGCCGGTCGGAGGTTGTGGATCGGCGTCTGAATCGGGCGCGAGAAGTCATTCCGCGCCACGGCGAGCACCTGGCGGGCACCGCTGAGCTTCGACTTGATGAACCACCCGGCCCCGCTCCCGATGTGGCACTCGACACACTCCACCTCGGAATGCGGCGAACGCGAATACGCGGTGAGCTCCGGATGCATGACCTCGTGGCACAGCTCGCCGCAGAACTCCTTCGACTCGGTGTAGTGGAAGCCTCGGTAGCCGACGAACGAGAGGATGACCAGGTTGAGCATCGACAGCCCGAAGACGACCTGGATCACGTACATCAGGTTCAGGTTCCTGGCCGCGATGAGCCGGTCGAGCCCGGCCCTCGAGAAGCCCTCCCCGCCCCGCTTCACGACCAGCGCGATCCCCGCGGGGATCATCATGAGCCCGAGCATGACCATCCCGGGGAGCATCATATAAGTGAAGATGCCCATGTACGGGTGGCTCTGGAACAGGAACAGCTCACCCAGGATCAGGAGCACATCCGCGATCACGCAGGAGGTCACGAGACCGGCGCCGAGCAGCGCGATCTTGCTGACAGCAATCAGCTTGAGGAAGGAGATAAGTCGCTTCATGTGGATGTGTGTGCCGGAGCCAGTGGACACGGGTGGAGGCCCATTCGAGCAGAGGGCGACCGATTTTCCAGCGAAAAACCCAGGCGCGAGTCGCAGTGCTCTTGTTCGGTCTCGGGACGCGGAGTAAGATGGCCGCCCTACTTTCTCGACCCGGGGATTTCATCGCGCACCATGAAGCGTCGGAATGCGAGCGCCGCCACGACTGCCGGCTCTGCATCGGGCCGCCGAGTCGGTCGCATCGCGTCGTGGGCGGCCGTGGCGACGGCCCTCGCCCTCTCTCTTCTCACGTGGCAGGATCGTGCCGGTGACGCTGCCGGCGCGGCTGCCGATGACGGGCATCGCGACGCCGCACGCGAGGGGGAGAGGCCCCAGGCCCGGGACTACAGCCTCGACTGCACGACCGCCGGTTGCCACGCCGAGCTCCTCCAGACGCCGCGCATCCACGCCCCCGTCGCGGTGCGCGACTGCGCTACCTGTCACGAAGCCGTCGGTGAGTCCGCGGAGCATCGCTTTCGTGCGACGCGAGACGACAAGGGCCTGTGCACGTTCTGTCACGAGCTCTCGGCGGACGACTACTCCTTCCAGCACCAGCCGTACGCCGACCACGACTGCGTCGGCTGCCACGACCCTCACGGCGGCGCGACCGGCGACTTCCTGAAGGGGACGTCGCTCGCCGAGACCTGCGGGTCATGCCATGAGGACTGCGAGGAGGTTTACGGGCACGAGCCGGTCGCGGCGGGCGACTGTCGCGTGTGTCACGAGATGCACCAGGGGGACCATCCGTCCCTCCTCGTCAAGCCCGAGCTCGACCTGTGCAACGACTGCCACCGCGATCAGATCGAGGCCTTCCGGGCCGCCGATCGCGTCCACGAGCCGGTGCTTCAACAGTGCAGCGCGTGTCACAGGACTCACGGTGGCGACCACAAGGCGCTGCTCCATCAGGAGCCCGAGTTCTTGTGCGGAAACTGCCACGGCGACGTCGTCCGCGGCGTCGAGCGGGTCGGGAGCCTGCACGGCCCGGTCATGGAGGACAAGGACTGCGCGGGTTGCCACTCGCCGCACATGAGCCACCTCGACAAGCTCCTGGTCACCGAGGAGGTCGAGTTGTGCCTCGCATGCCACGATCGCCCGATCGAGGTCGTGGGCGAAGCAGGGTCCAGGCCGGGCCGCCCGCAGGCGAGGTCGGGAGACCTACAACAGCCGCCCTCGCCTCGCAAGAAGCGAGCTCGAGGCCAACGCGAGCCGGCACCGAAGCGGATTATCGCGGACATCCGCAAGGCGATTGCGGAAGCGAAGTTCGTGCACGGCCCCGTGGCGGAGGGGAAGTGCGTCGCGTGCCATCTCCCCCACTCGTCGTCCCATCGCTCGCTGCTTCGGGGCCAATACCCGGAGACGATCTACACGGACTTCGCGGACACCGCCTACGGCGTTTGCTTCACGTGTCACGAGAAGCCGCTGGCGACGGAGGAGCGGACGACGCTGACGAAATTCCGCGACGGTGACCGCAACCTCCACTTCGTGCACGTCAACCGCGACAAGGGGCGTACGTGCTTCGCGTGCCACGAGACCCACGGCAGCCAGCAAGAGGCGCTGATGCGAGGGAGCCTGCCATTCGGCCCCGGCGGATGGACGCTGGTCCTGGACTACGAGCGCACCGCGAACGGCGGCCGCTGCGGTGCGTCGTGCCACCAGGAGCAGATCTACGACCGCGTCACGCCGAGCACGAAGCCGCTCGCACCCGGAACGACTCGCGTGCCCAGCAGCCCCGAGACGTCCGGCGCGAGCGAGCCGACGCCCGATCGCCCGCGCTGAGGGCTCGCCGACCGGCAGTCGCCGCGCCGCGTTCCGGTCAGAACGAGTGACACGACAGGCAGAGGCTGCTGCCGTGGTTCGACATCACGAGCAGGTCCTCCGCGGTGGAGAACGGATCGTGACAGGTCACGCACTCGACGCGCCCCTCCGGCAGGACGAGCCGCTCGTCGAGCGAGGCGACAGGCAGAAGCGAGTTGTCCGAGAACCCGCGCGGTCGCGATAGATAGGGCACGCCGACCGGATGCGACGAGCCGGCCGATCCGACCCCCGGCGCCGTCACACCGCCGTGGACATCTTCTCCGACCGTGCCGTCGTGGCACACGAGACACTGGGACTCGACGCCGAGAGCCGTCGAGTGACGCGTCTTCAGCATCGGATGCGCGATCGAGAAGAACGCCGCGTGTCCCGAATCGGTCGTTCGGCGCGATCCCGACTCGCTTCCCTTCTCCGTGTCGCGGTGACAGGTCTCGCAGAACGCGCGCCCCCATGCGTCGCCGCGCAACTCGGCAGCGGACGCGATCGATGTCTGCACCCCGCTATCGAATCCGCCGTGGCCGCTCGTAGCGACGTGACACGTGCGACACGTGATCCGACCGCGCGCATCCAGCGGCCACTCGTCGGGTACCTGCGCGCGACGGGGCCGAACGCCGACCGGATGCCCGCGCGATGCCGCCCGCTGATGGCACGAGTCACAACGCTCCCGCGAAGCCGTCATGGCGACGGTCGCAGCGCCGGCCTCACCGGATTCGACTCGATGATCCTCGAAACACACGCCAACCAAGACGAGCAGCGTCAAGGCGATCCCTCCGGGTCCGCCCCTGCGCAACCCGCGCAATGCGGTATCACTCACGTCAGAGCCCCTCTCTGTCGACAACCGCCAGCAAGCCCGGCCACCCTCGGACGCGGGCTGTCGAAGGATAGCATCGCCCCCCGGAAGCGTCGCCTGACCGCGACCGCCCCGGAAGAAACGGCGCACCGATCCGGGCGCGGCGCCGGTTGGCACGATCATTGCTCGTGCGGTCCTCCCCGTGACGCTCAGCAGGGCGCGTCGCGAGCGGAGCTCATCCTCGGTGCTTCAAATCCCCCACCCCTGCGGGAGAATCCGGGCGTGATGGTCCATCTGCGGCTCGCCAGCGGCTGGCGAATCAGGCTCGCATGCGGCCCGCGCCGCGAACCGCCCGTCGGGTCGGCTCCGAGGAAGGCCCAGTGCGTGTCCCTTCAATCCCGCGTTCGACAGGGAGGTCACCGATGACCCAGTCTCGCTGCTTCGCCTCCTGCCTCGTCGCCATCGTGACATGCGTCTCACCCGGCCTGTTCGCTCAAACGCAAGGCACTTTGACATTCCGTGTCACGACCGTGCAGCGCTCCGGCCAGCGATACAATCCGCGACACGTCTTCGCCGCCTGGGTCACCGACGTGGACAATCACTTCGTCAGAACCCTCGAGAAGCGAGGGTCCCGACGAGAGCAGTACCTGTACACCTGGCGCGACAACGCCGGCGGGGATGACACCGACGCCGTGACGGGCGCCACTCTGAGCAGCCACCGCACCCACGAGCTGTCATGGGATGGCCGCGACAGCTCCGGCGAGCTCGTGCCCGACGGCGAGTACCGCATCCGCGTCGAGTTCACGGCCGCTCACGAGCAAGGGCCGCTGACGCCGATCAACCTGCTGCGATTCACCAAAGGGGCCGAGCCCTTCACGCTCGAGCCGTCCGATCAGACGAACTTCCGGGACATGCACCTCGAGTACCGACCCGACGTCGAGACCGCCACGCTCATCGCCATGCGCAGCACGTGGAGGTACAACGACGCGGGCATCGACCTTCACGACACCGACTGGAAGCTCGTCGACTTCGACGATTCCGAATGGTCCTCGGGCGCCGGCGTGCTCGGCTACGGCGACAGTCCTGCGACCGAACTCGAGTACGGACCCGACTCGGACGACAAGCACCCGTGCTACTACTTCCGCCACCGTTTCGAGGCGGACTGGAGCCCCTCGTCCGTCCGGCTTCGAGCGCTGCGCGACGACGGCTGCGTCGTCTACCTGAACGGAGCCGAGGTCTTCCGCAGCAACATGCCCGGAGGAACGATCGGGTTCGACACCCTGGCCGACGACACGGCCGGCGGCTCGGACGAGACGACGTACTTCCAGTCGGTGGTCGACCCCGAGCTCATGCGGCGCGGGACGAACGTCGTCGCGGTCGAGGTGCATCAGGCTTCGTCGAGCAGCAGCGATCTGTCGTTCGACCTGCAGCTCATGGCCGCGCCGCCGCCCGAGGCGTCCGTGTTCCGCCGCGGCGACGCGACGGGCGAGGGCGAGCACGACATCAGTGACGCGATCTCCGTCCTCGCCTTTCTGTTCCAAGGCGGGCCGCAGCCGGAGTGCCGCAGTGCGGCCGACGTCAACCCCGACGGCTCGCTCGACGTATCCGACGCCGTGACGTTGCTGCTCTCCCTGTTCGGCGGCGACGTGGAGATTCCGCCGCCCTACCCGGACTGCGGCGAGGACCCGACGCAGACCGCGCTCGACTGCCACGAGTACTCGGGCTGCGGCTAAGTGCCGTGTTTTGCAAGTTCCTGTGCATATCGAGCGAGCAGATTCGTTCGCTGGCGCGGCGCGCGAAGGAGTCCATGCCGGAGGCGCATAGTCGACTGAGCGCAACA
This sequence comes from uncultured Planctomycetia bacterium, assembly GCA_964392615.1. Taxonomy (GTDB): domain Bacteria; phylum Planctomycetota; class UBA8108; order UBA8108; family UBA8108; genus CAYMRB01. Next base: position 31,292 of record CAYMRB010000007.1, read on the forward strand.
AAGCCAGCGGGCGTAGATGCCGCTCGTATGCACAGGAACTTGTGAAAGGCGGCACTGAGTGCCGTGTTTCGCATATGCTTGTGCATTCCCGCCGGGCGAAGGCGCCGGCGGTATGCACAATGATCTGTAAAAGGCGACACTCAGGATGAGCCGAGAGTCGAACAATCGGGCAGGCGAGAGCACGACAGCTGGTCGACGCCGGCGGATTCCGCTGTGGCGCAAGGCGCTGTACTCGCTCGCCGTCACGGTGACGCTTCTCGCGCTTCTGGAGCTCGTCCTTCTGGTCGCCGGCGTGAGTCCGGTGCTCGACGACGAGGACCCGTACGTCGGCTTCAGCTCGCACGTACCGCTGTTCGTCGAGGAGGCCGAACCGGACGGCGCCCCCGTTATGGTCACCGCGACGAACAAGCGACGCTTCTTCAACGAGCAGCGCTTCGCGCGCGCGAAGCCTCCGGGCACCTCTCGCATCGTCTGCGTCGGTGGATCGACGACCTTCGGACGCCCCTACGACGACGCGACGTCGTTCTGCGGCTGGCTCCGGGAGCTCCTCCCGGCCGTCGACCCGACGCGGCGTTGGGAAGTGATCAACGCGGGCGGCATCAGCTACGCGAGCTATCGCGTGGCCCTCGTCGTCGACGAGCTCGCCGGCTACGATCCGGACCTCGTCGTCGTGTACAGCGGGCACAACGAGTTCCTCGAGAAGCGCACGTACGAGCATCTCAGCGGCTTGCCTTCCCAGCTCCACGGGCTGGGCGGCTTGCTGGCGAGATCACGGACATACAGCGCGATTCGAATGCTTCTCGGACGTGCCGACTCGAGAGCGACGGATCGCGCCGAGCTGCCCGCGGAGGTCGACGCGATACTCGACAAATCGATCGGCCCTGATGACTACGAGCGCGACGACGAGCTCGCCGCGACCGTCGTCGAGCACTACCGCTTCAATCTGCGGCGCATGGTCGTCGCCGCCCGCGAGGTCGGCGCGCGTGTACTGCTGGTCACTCCGGCGGCGAACCTGCGGCATTGCGCACCGTTCAAGAGCGAGTCCACCGCAGGGCTCACGGATGTCGCCCGCAAGCGCTGTGACGATCTGGTCGCGGCGGCGCAACGGGAGCTCGACGCGGATCGTCCTGACGCAGCGCTCCGGGCGCTCGATGAGGCTCTCGCCGTCGATGGCCGACAGGCCCTCCCGCACTACCTGCGGGGACGGGCGCTCGACGCGCTGGGCCGAACGCCGGAGGCCATCGCGGCATGGACGCGTGCTCGCGACGAAGACGTCTGCCCCCTGAGAGCGCTTTCGCCGATACTCGCGGCCGTCGCCGAGGTCGCTGCCGAGCTCGGCGTCTCGCACGTCGACTTCGCCGATCTGCTCGCGGCGCGTTCGGCGTCCGGCGCACCCGGTGACGACTACTTCCTCGACCACGTGCACCCGACCATCGAGGCACACCGGCTGCTCGCGCTCGCCATCATCGAGCGCTTGGCGGAGATCGATTGGCTGCGGCCGGTAGCGGAGTGGAACGAAGAGGCCGTCGCGCGGATCGTCGAACGCGTCGAGTCAGGGCTCGACGACGCGGCGCACGGCCTGGCGCTTCGCAACCTCGCGCAGGTGTTGCGCTGGGCGGGGAAGCACGAGGAAGCCGGCAAGCTGGCTCAGCGTGCGCTCGCGCTCGTCCCGGAGGACGCGCAGGCGCACTACCTGCGGGGTTGCGAGCTGTTGCGCCGGGGACAGACCGCGGAGGCGACCGAGAGCTTCCAGGCGGCGATCGACATCGACGCGAGCTTCTCGCCGGCGAGCAACGAGCTCGGGATCGTCCACATGCGTGCCGGGCGCAACACCGACGCGCTGAAGTTCTTCGAGAGCGCGGTCGCGGCGAACGCCGGCTTCGCGGAAGCCTGGCTCAACCTCGGCCTCGTTCGAGAGAGGACCGGCAACCTCACGGGGGCCGTCGAGGCCTACGGGCGCGCGGCCGCGGCGCGACCCGACTTCGCACCGCCGCACTATCACCTCGGCAGCCTGCTGACGAAGCTCGGACAGCTCGAACGCGCGCTCGCGAGTTGCCGCCGTGCGGTGGCCGCCGATCCGAGCTTCGCCGAGGCGCACCAGGAGCTCGGGTTCGTCTTGGCGCGACGCGGGGCGTTCGCCGAGGCCGCACGCTGCTTCGAGCGCGCCCTCGAGTTGAAGCCGGGTTTCGAGGCGGCTCGTGCGAACCTCGAGCATGTTCGCAAGCGGCTGCAGGACGCGCCGCGATAGCCTCGCGGGCGTAAATCGCGAATCGTAGGATCTCGCGTTTGTGCGCCCCGGCATCGGCCGATACCATGTGCGGCCCGATCGAACACACACGACCCATCGAATGCACCCATTCAACCTGGAAGACGAGGTCGCCCTGGTCACCGGCGGAGCGACCGGCATCGGATTCGGCATCGCGCGCTCGTTCATCGACGCCGGCGCCCGAGTCGTGCTGTGCAGCCGCGACGAGAAGGCTCTCGGCGATGCGGCAGGCCGGCTCGGCCGACGCGCGACGTACCGAGTTCACGACGTCACGGCGCTCGATCAGGCCGACTCCCTGGTCGCGGCGATCGACGAGGAGATCGGCCCGGTCTCGATCCTCGTCAACAACGCCGGAGTCCACCTGAAGAAGCCGGCCGAGGACGTCACTCCGGCCGAGTTTCAACGCGTCCTGGACGTGCACCTCGTCGGAGCGCACGCTCTGACCGTCGCTGCCGGCAAGGGCATGCTCGAGCGGGGACACGGCTCGGTCCTGTTCATCGCTTCGATGGCGTCGCTCTTCGGCATCCGCGAGGTCGTCGCGTACTCCGCGGCGAAGTCGGCGTTCCTCGGAGTGGTCCGAACGCTCGCCACCGAGTGGGGTCCCCGCGGCGTGCGCGTCAACGCAATCGCGCCGGGCTGGATCGAGAGCGCCATGATGCGCAACGCTCTCGACAACGACCCGCCGCGCAAGGAGAGGATCCTCGGTCGCACGCCCCTCGGGCGGTTCGGCGAAGCGGAGGACATCGGCTGGGCGGCGACCTATCTCTGCTCGCCCGCCGGGAGGTTCGTCACCGGAGCCTGCCTGCCGGTGGACGGAGGGGCGTCGATCGGATTCTGACGCCGCCTGTCGCCATGAAACTGGGTTTCGGATTCTACCGGCACATGCTGAGCCGCGAGCACTACGACTTCGCGGTCCAGTGTGGAGCCACGCACGCTGTCGTGCACCTCGTCGACTACTTCCACCGCGGCGCGAAGGTCCACGGCGAGGACCAGCCGATCGGTGACGTCGAAGGCGGTTGGGGAATCGCCGGAGGTACGCCGAACGAAGCTTGGTCGCTCGAGGCGCTGCAGGAGCTCGAGGCCGATCTGTCCGCTGCGGGGCTCGAGCTCGAGGCCATCGAGAACTTCGACCCCGCGCACTGGCACGATGTGCTCCTGGATGGGCCGAAGCGAGACGAGCAGATCGAGCACCTGAAGGAGATCATCCGCAACGTCGGAGCGGCCGGCATCCCGGTGTTCGGATACAACTTCAGCCTCGCCGGAGTCGCGGGCCGCCGATCGATCGACGGCGCGCGCGGCGGAGCTCGAACCGTCGGCATGGATGGGCTCCACGAAACCTGCACCGCGCCGATCCCCGACGGCATGGTCTGGAACATGGTCTACGATCCCAGCGCGCCCGAAGGAACACAGCCCGTCATCGATCACGACGAGCTGTGGCGCCGCTTGGAGCTCTTCCTCCGCGAGCTGGTTCCGGTGGCCGAGGAGGCCGGCGTACGACTCGCCGCGCATCCCGACGACCCGCCGCTTCCCCGCGTGCGTCAGCAGCCGCGGCTCGTCTACCAGCCGCACATGTACCAGCGACTGCTCGACCTCGTGCCGAGTCGCAGCAACGCGCTGGAGTTCTGTCTCGGCACCCTCGCCGAGATGACGGAAGGTGACGTCTACGAGACCTGCGACCACCACAGCCGGCAGGGCGACATCGCGTACATCCACTTCCGCAACGTCCGGGGCAAGGCGCCGCACTACGTCGAGACGTTCATCGATGAGGGAGACATCGACATGCGACGGATCGTCGAGATCCTTCGCGCGAACGAGTTCGGCGGCGTCTTGATTCCCGACCACGCGCCGCAGATGGCCGGCGCGGCTCCGTGGCACTCGGGGATGGCGTACGCGATGGGGTACATGAAAGCGCTGCTCGGTTGACAGGCCGAGCTGGGCGTGGAACCGTGGGACGAGGTCGCAACCGATCGTGAAGCCCCCCCATGTCCTCGCGGAACGCTCGCCCACCGACGCAATTCAGCGGCAGCCTCTGGCGAGAGGCTCCCGCACTGCTCCTCTTTCTCGTCGGCGCGGCCGTCTTCATCTACGCAGTCTACCTCACCCTCCTCGACGCCGGTGGCTAGCTCGTCCTGACGTGCTATCTCTCCGGGGCGATCGCGTGCGTGGCGGCCAACTTCATCCTCGCTCGGGCATCGCACAGGGCTTTCTCGACTCTCGCGCGCGCGGCCGAGGAGCTCGGGTTCGACGACCGCAAAACACCGTGGTGGCTGCAGGGTACGCGCGTCGATCGCTGCAGGGAGCGCGTCGAGCTGAGCTTCGACGCCGTCGTCGGCTTTCGAAAGCCGGACGGCAATACCTTCGTCGCCTTCTCGTTCCGCGAGGCTTTCCCGCTGCGCACGGCCCTGCGCGGGTTGCGTTCTCGATCGGCCGACTTCGCGAAGGCGTTTCTCATCGAAGACAGCGCGGCCAAGCGCTGGACAGCGCGTTGGCCCGAGGAGCTGCGCCAGCAATTCGGCCTGCTTCAGAACTACACATTCCTGTTCGAGAACGCGCAGCTGATCGCGACGCGCGACGGGGAACGCGTTCCGCGCCCCAAGGAGGAGGTCGGCGCCCTGCTGGAGCTCGCGAGACGGATCGTCGAGCACGCCGAGGCGGTCTTCTCGCCGCTGCCGGCAAGAGACGAGAAAAAGGATGAACTCGCGGCTCTCGCGAAACAGGATTCCGAAGGCCGCAGCGATGGAAACGCAAAGATCGAACCGGACGCACCCGACTGGAGCGTCGGGGGAGCCCTCACCTACGGCTTCCTAACAGGAGGTATCGCAGCGGCGATCTGGGGCCTGTTCGGCGGGCAGCTCGGTTGGCTGGATCGAATCGCCGCGCCGATCGTCGTCGGGCTCGTCTGCGCGAGCTCCGACCCGCGGGACCGCCGACGCGCATCGATGTGCGGGACGCTGGTAACGCTCTGGCTCCTCTATGTCATAGATTCGGTCACCTACGCGTCGGTAGCCTGGAGGCAACTCGGCCAGCTTCCCTACTCGTTCTGGAGGCCGACGTGGTTCTGGGGCTACTTCTTCGACACCCTGACGATCGGGACCGTCGTCTCGACAGGGCTCTCCGTCCTGGCGGGAGGACTCCTTGCGGGACGCCCCTCGAAGCGGAAGGCCCCGCCGTCGGGACTGAGCCTCAACCACGCGGAGTTCTCCGAGAATGCACCGGACTTCCGCGGCGCCCACCCGGCGCACTGGCTTGTGCCGAGCGGCCCTGTCGCCGTCACGGTGCTACTCACGCTGGCCACTCTCTTGGGGGTCGCGGTGTGCTGCTGGGACTCCGCGACGGGACATCGTCCGGTGGTTGCGTTCTCACCGCGCGACGGACAGCTCGTGATCGACGTCGGCGACTCGATCGCTCGCTGGGATCTCATCGCGGGCGAGGAGAGGCGCACGAGGGGAACTCTCGACGCGAAGAGTCTCGCCTGGGCCCCCACCAGGAATCGCCTCGCCGTCGCATGCGAGGGCTCGGCGAAGCTGGTCTGGGCGCAGAAGCTCTCCCGGCCCATGCGTCTGACGTTGCCGGACGAGAAGGAAAACGCGTTCGACGTCGCGATCTCGCGAGACGAGCGTCTGCTCGCCGCCCGTACCGAGCGCGGCATCGTCCACCGACTCGCGGTCTGGGATCTGGAGACCCACGACGTCCGCGCCGGGTTCGCTGCCGGCGCACATGTGACGACGTGCGTGCCCGGCCTCGACGGAGAGTCGATCTTGATCGGCACCGCGCTGGGCGAGGTCGTCGTGTTCTCTCTCTCGGGCGAGAGGACTGCCGAATGGCGCGCGCACGGCCGAGCGGTCTCGGCGCTCGCGTTCTCGCAAGACGGCGAGCGGCTCGTCACGGCCGGCGGCGTCGACGCGAAAGTCAAAGTCTGGTCGCACCCGTCCGCCGAGCTCGAGCGGGAGATCGGTACCGAGTACGACTGGGTGACAGACGTCGCCGTCTCTAGCGACGACCGGCTCCTCGCGATCGCCGGAGGCACCTTTCTTCGCAAGGGCGGCGTGACGGTCTACGGGCTCGAGGACGGGCAGCTCCTCCTGCGACTCGAGTCGGACTTCGACACGGTCGGACGGGTCACGTTCTACGACGGAGACGCGAAGGTCGCCGGCGTGACGCACCCGAAGATCAGCATGTTCGATCGCGAGCCGCCAACGGAGATCGAGCGCTGGACAGTTGAGACGGGAGAGCGGCTCGAGAGGCTGCGCTGAATCGCTTCGAGTGACGGGGACCGGGTACACGCCGCATCTTGCTATGATGGGCGACGGTGAACCGGTTCCGAGGATCTCGACGAAGGAGCGTGCGATGGAGCGAATCCTGACGATCACCGCGGCTCTCTTGCTGCTAGCGCCGACGACCACCCTCGCCCAACGCGCTCCCGAGAAGGGCCCGCTGCGCGTCTTCGTTCTCGTCGGGCAGTCGAACATGCAGGGCAAGGGTAAGATCGCCCACCTCGAGGAGCTGGCGACGGCTCCGGAGACCGCCGCCGAGTTCGGTCATCTGCGCGCGGGCGACGCGTGGGTCGAGCTCGAGGACGTCTTCATCAAGTACCTCGAGCGCCGAGGCAAGCTGACCGTCGGCTACGGCAGCCCGGCCGATCGGATCGGTCCGGAGCTCGGCTTCGGCCACGTGGTCGGTGCCGCGCTCAAGAATCAGGTGCTGCTGATCAAGATCGCCTGGGGCGGTCAAAGTCTCGGCCGTGACTTCCGGCCGCCGAGCGCTGGCCTGCCGAGCGCGGAACGCCTCCAGCAGATCCTCGCGCAGACGAACGCGAACAACGAGAAGCGCGGGCGACCGCTCGTGACGCTGGACGACATCAAGGCGAGATACGGCCAGAAGTATCGCGAGATGATCGCCGAGGTGCGCGCCGTCCTCGCCGATATCAAGGCGGTCTACCCGGACTACGACGGCAGCGGCTTCGAGCTCTCCGGACTCGTGTGGTTCCAGGGCTTCAACGACGTCATCAACAACGAGTTCCGCGCCGAGTACGGCGCCAACATGGTTCACTTCATACGCGACGTGCGCAAAGACCTCGGCGTTCCGAAGTTGCCGATCGTCATCGGCGAACTCGGCATGGACGGCGTCGAAGTCAACCCGCGGTGGGCGCACAAACACTACGCGCTGCGAGCGGCGCAGGAAGCTCCGTCGAAGATGCCCGAGTTTGCGGGCACGGTCGCGTTTGCCCGCACGAGCCCGCTCGCGGTTCGCGACGGCAAGGGCTACGACGGCGGATACCACTACCGCGGGCGCGCCGACACGTTCTACCGCATCGGGGAGCTGTTCGGCCGCTCCATGCTGAAGATGCTCGCTCCGACGCCGATCGACCAAGCGGTCAAGGCAGCCGCGAGGCACCCGCTGGCGGGGGCCGACGAATCGACACCGTCGCGCAGCCACTACTTCTCCTGGATCAACAACACGAACGAAGGCGCCACCGAAGCGCAGACGCTGGCGAATCTCGACTTCTTCAAGTGGCTCCATGACGAGTACGGCATGGAGCTCGACATCTACGCGTTCGACGCCGGCACCATCGACGCGCCGCGGTACTACGGCAGCATCTACTCGGATCGCTTCAAGGAGCACTACCCGAACGGCCTCGATCCGATCGTCGAGAAGGCGAAGTCGTTCGGCTGCCGCCTCGGCGTCTGGCTCGGCCCCGATGGCTTCGGCGACACCCCGCAGGAGGAGAGGGCTCGCACGGACATGCTGGTCAAGTTGTGCCGCGAGTACGACTTCCACCTCTTCAAGGTCGACGCCGTCTGCGGCCAGCTGCGGACCGAGAAGCAAGACGCGTTCGTGCGCCTGCTCACGGAGTGTCGCAAGTACAGCCCCGATCTCATCGTCCTGAACCACCGTCTCAACCTCGGCCACGGAGTCCCCCACGTGACGACTCGTCTCTGGGGCGGCGAGGCGTACATCGACGTGTGGCGCTCCAATCGCATGGCGGCGACGCACAATCGCGCGTGCACCGTGGCCTTCGGCGTGCCGGTCGACGGAAAGACGGGCAAGCTCCGTCGGCTGGTCGAGGATCACGGGGTCTGCCTGTCCTCCTCCCTGGACTACTGGGAGGACGACCTCTACCTGCAGGCGTTCTCGAGAAACCTGATCCTGGCGCCGGAGCTGTACGGTAGTCCGTGGTTCCTGCGCGATGACGAGCTTCCGAAGCTCGCGCGCATCTACAATCTGTGCCGCCGCTATCGCGACATCGCAGTCAACGGTCAACTGCTGCCATCCGATGCGTTCGGGCCCCACGCGGTGTCACGTGGCGATGCGACGACGCGCCTCGCCGTGCTGCGCAATACGACGTGGGAGCCGGTCACGTACTCGGTGCCGCTCGATGAGACGATCGGGCTCGAGCGCGACGGGCCGATCGACGTACGTCGCGTGCACGTCTCCGAGGAGGTGCTCGGGTCGTTCGCCAAGGGCGATCGCGTCGACGTCGAGGTCCTGCCCTTCCGCGGGTGCATGCTCATCGCGACGGCCGTGCCCTCACAGGAGCTGGGCGTCGTCGGCTGCACGTACGAGGTCGTTCGCGATGTGCCGGGCAAGCCGGCGGAGATCGATCTCCTCGGCGTGCCCGGCACGACCGCGACGGTCTCGCTGCCGCGGCTGCCGCGCCAGTTCTCCCGTGCCTCGCTCGATGGCAAGCCCGTCGCGAAGCTGCTGCAGGGCGGCAGCGTCGAGGTTGCGTTCCCGGGCGAGAAGCTCACGAAGCCGTGGCACCGCAAGCTGAGCGACCTCGCGTCGGTCGACGTGCCGGAGGATGCCGAAGCGCTCTACGAGGCGACCTGCTTCGCGGCCGACAACAACGCTCTGGAGATTCGTTCGAAGTTCCGATCCGGAGCGACTCAGATACCGCAGGTCCAGAAGGCCCGGGACGCGTTCTTCGACCAGAAGCTGCTCGTCGAGCGGGGCGTCTGGGATCGATACCTGTTCGATGACGATCCGGACACGTTCTTCCGCCTGCGAACGAGAGCCATCTGGGGCGGCGCATTGCGTGTCGATCTGGATACGCCGACCGCGATCGAGGCGCTCGTCTTGAAGAGAGCCGACGATCGGTTCACGCCGGAAGAGGCACACGTGTCGGCGGATCTCCGCGTCTGGCGCAAGGTTCCGGTGACGGCTCGCGCGGCGACGCCACCGACCGCGACGGTCCTGCGACGCAGCTATACGGTCAGCAAGGAGTGGAGCGACATCAACGTCAACGACCTGTCGATCGACCTGAGCGGGGGACCGCCCGTGCGGTACGTACGCATCCCTGGACAAGCCACCAACGTGGCCGAGGTCGTCGGGCTGCGCGAAGGCAAGCCGGTCGATCGCACGCAGTGGCGCGCCTCGAACGCCTTCGCTGCCTATCCGAACGCGCCAGCGCGGCGCGCGTGGAGCGGGCGCTTCGTTCTCGAAGAGGCCGCGCGGGGATCCTATCTGGTCGTCGCGTGCATCGGCCCCCACGGGCGGGATGGTGCCTACGCGGCCCTGCGGGTCGATGGCCGGTATGTCGGCGCGCCGCGGCGAGCCATCTCGTACCCCGCCAATCCGTGGGAGTACGGCAACCGACGGGCCACCGACGGGCTGAGCTACTTCTTCCCGGTGACCGAAGCGATGGTCGGCAAGGAGATCGACGCCGTCGTGCTGCAGTTCGATTCCGAGGACAAGCGGCGCAAGGTCGAGCTCGGAAAGCTGACGCCGCAGGCGTGGATCACCGCCTATCCCGTGCCGTACGAGTCGAAGCGACTCGTCCTCGAACCGTAGGCCCTGGCAACATGCATCCGAACACCGACTCCGAGAGACGAATGCACTCGCCACTGCGAGGGCTCGCGGCCGTGGCTCTCGTCCTCGTCGCCCTGTCCGGCCTCGCCCGAGCCCAAGACGCCAAGAGCAGGCCGAACATTCTGTTCATCATGTCGGACGACCACAGCTACCAGGCGATGGGCATCTACGGCTCACGTCTCGCGTCGCTCGATCCGACGCCGAACCTGGACCGGTTCGCGCGCGGCGCCGTGGTCTTCGACAACGCGTTCTGCGTCAACTCGATCTGCACGCCGAGTCGAGCGAGCGTCATGACGGGGCAGTACTCGCAGCGAAACGGCGTCTACGACCTTTACGACACGCTGCAGGGCGATCGGAATCACCTCTCCCGGGAGATGCAGAGGGCCGGCTACTCGACGGCGGTGATCGGCAAATGGCATCTGAAGGACTCGCCGAAGTTCTTCGATTACTACGCCGTCATCGCGGGCCAGGGTAGGTACATGAACCCGACCCTCCACGTCAGTGAAGGCGGCACCAAGCGACGGGTGCGCTTCGACAGCACGCTGACTCGAGAGATCGAGGTGAAGGACTTCGAGGGGCACTCATCGGATGTGCTCACCGACGTCACCCTGAAATGGCTGGAGAACCGCGACCGCCACAAGCCGTTCTTTCTCATGCACCATTTCAAGGCCCCGCACGACATGTTCGTGTACGCCAAGCGCTACGAGCAGCATCTGCAGAACGCGACCATTCCCGAGCCTCCCAACCTGTACGACCAACCCGGACCGCACTTCGGATCGATCGCCACGCGCGGCGAGGACGACTCTCTCGTGGGAGTCATCGGATCCACCGTATCGCCGCAGCGAACCAAGAGAAACCTGACGCGTCACTACCGCCGGAAGATTCAACGCCTCACCGGGAAGGAGCAGCTGACGAACAGGGAGCTCACGCACCATACGTACCAGCTGTACCTGAAGGAGTACCTGCGCTGCGTCAAAGGGATCGACGACAACCTGCAGCGCATTCTCGACTATCTGAAGCGCAAGGGGCTGATGGACAACACGGTCGTCGTCTACACGAGCGACCAGGGCATGATGCTCGGAGAGCACGACTACATCGACAAGCGCTGGATGTACGAGGAGTCGATCCGCCTCCCCCTGATCGTCCACTGGCCGCGCGCATCCCGAACGGGCCGTCGTTGCGATTGGCTGGTGAACAACACGGATTTCGCGCCTACGCTGCTCGACGCCGCCGGAACGCCGACGCCGGAGTACATGCAGGGCAGGAGCTTCCTGGCCGCGCTGCGGGGAGAGAGCGAGCCCGCGGATTGGCGTCGCGCGACCTACTACCGCTACTGGATGCACATGGCGCACGGGCACAATAACCCGGCGCACTTCGGCATTCGCGACAAGCGCTACAAGCTGATCTTCTTCTACGGCGCCGACTTCACTGACGTGCACGCTGGCCGCGTCGTCGAGCGGCACGGGGGCAACCGCTACTGGAAGAACACCCCGGCCGCGTGGGAGTTCTACGACCTCACGAGCGACCCGCAGGAGATGCACAACCGCTACCGAGACCCGAAGTACGCCGAGGTGATCGCCAAGCTCAAGAAGGAGCTCCGCAGCATCCGTCGCGAGCTCGGTGATACCGATGACGGCCGTGCGAGGATCCGGGCGATCATCGACGCGCACTGGAACGATGGATCGACGTGATTGTAGGATGGCGGCGCTCCGCGTGCGGAAGACGCGGAGAACGGCTCAACCCGCAACTCAGGCACGCGAGAACGGAACCATGCTGGAAGCGAACAAGGCGCTCGTGAAGCGATACTACGAAGAGGCGATGGGTGACCTGTCGGGCATCGAGGAGGTCGTCGCTGCCGACTTCGTCGACCATCATTTCCCGCCGGACCTTCCCGCCGGGCCGGAGGGCGTGCGCCAGTTCTTCACCGGTATTCTGGCCAGTGTGTTCAGCGACATGCGGATCGACATCGATTTCCTGCTCGCCGAAGGCGATCGCGTGGACTGCCACTTCGCCCTCCTCGCCAAGCACACCGGAGAGTTCGCGGGCATCGCGGCGAAGGGCAACGAGATCCGCTGCGCCGCGATCAGCACGTTCCGAATCGACAACGGCAAGCTGGCCGAGGCCTGGGAGATCTACGACAGCGGCGACCTGCTGACCCAATTGCAGGCATAGTCACGGAGAGAGTCATGGAAGCGAAGGCTCCCGCGCGCATCCGCATCCTCTTCACGGTCCTCAACCTGGTCGTCGGCTGGCACCTTCTGTACGAAGGCCTGGTCAAGGTCTTCGACCCGTCGTGGACCTCCGCCGGCTACCTGGCGAACGCCAAGGGGCCGCTCGCGGAGTGGTTTCACAACCTCGCGGCATCGCCCGGACTGCTGCAGGCCACCGACATCCTGAACATGGCCGGCCTCACTCTGATCGGCCTCTGCATCTTCACGGGCATCTTCACGCGCTTCGCGGCCGTCCTGGGCGCCGTCGTGCTGGGCCTCTACTACCTGGCGAATCCGCCGACCGCGGGCACGAGCGTCGGACACGCCTCGGAAGGTCACTATCTGCTGGTCAACAAGACGCTGATCGAAGCCATCGTCCTGCTGCTGATCGCGGCCGTCCCGAGCTCGTGGCACTACGGCATCGGCCAGCTGCTGCCCAAGCTGCGCCTCCTCCCCTTCCGGCGCCCCGTCATCCCTGAGGAGATGAACCACACGCCGGCGGAGCCGTCGCTCGGGCGCCGCGCGGTCATCCAGAACCTGATCTCGCTGCCGGTCCTCGGCGGGTTCATCTTCGCGTTCCTGAAGAACCACGGCTGGACGAGCTTCGAGGAGGAGAACCTCAAGGCCAAGACCGCGTCGGCCGACCCGGACGCGACCACCGGTGCCTCGATCGTCGTGGCGGATCCGGTCGATCTGAAGCAGCTCAAGAAGCCGGTCCCCAAGGGGCGCCTCGGCGATGTAGAGCTCGGCCGCATCATCTGCGGCGGTAACCTCATCAGCGGCTACGCTCACAGCCGCGATCTGATCTACGTGTCCAAGTTCCTGAAGCACTACTTCACCGAGAAGAAGGTGATGGACACGTTCTGGCTCTGCGAGCAGTGCGGCATCAACGCCACCGCGGTCGGCGTGTGGCCCGAGACGGTCAAGATCCTGCAGGCGTACCGCAAGGCCGGCGGCAAGATGGAGTGGGTGGCCCCCACGGCCCCCAAGGAGGGGAACTTCCGCGAAAACATCGACTACGCCATCGACAACGGCGCCTGCGCAGCGATGATCATGGGCAACGTCGGCGACGAGTGGGCCCGCGCCGGCAAGTTCGAGCTCATCGCGGAGGTCATCGCCTACATCAAGAGCAGGGGCGTCCCCGCAGGTCTCGCGGGTCACGAGCTCGCCACGATCAAAGGCGCCGAGGAGCACGACGTCGGCGCCGACTTCTACATGAAGACGCTGCACTCCCGCGACTACTGGTCGTGGAAGCCCGAGCAGCAGAAGAGCAAGATGGTCATCGAGAACTACTCGACCGACAACTACTGGGAGCGAACCCCGGAGGAGACCATCGCGTTCATGGAGAGCCTCGAGAAGCCGTGGATCGCGTTCAAGACGCTGGCCGCGGGAGCTGTCCATCCGAAGAAGGGCTTCCGCTACGCCTTCGAGAACGGCGCCGACTTCATCTGCGCCGGCATGTTCGACTATCAGATCGTCGAGGACGCCAACATTCTGACCGATCTCCTGGCCAGCTCGAGCTTCAACCGCAAGCGAAAGTGGATGGCCTGACGTGGATGCCATGACCAAGCCCTTTCTCATCGCCCTCACGCTTCTCGCGCTCGCATGCTCTGGTACTCGCGGGGAGGATCCGCCCCGTCCGCTCATCGAGCCGCTGATGCGCATCGTCGATCTCGACGTGGGCGAGTCGCGGACGGTGACGCTCGCGAACGGCGAGGAGGTGACGGTCAAGCTCCTCGAGCTCGATGAGCAGCGCTGCGAGATGCGATCCGCCGTACGGCAAGCACAGGTGAAGGTGGACGTCGACGGACGCGCGGTCCGTCTGACGTCGGCCATGTACAATCTGCCGCGACGAGTCGGTCGAGTAGAGATCGATTGCGCCGTGACGCGCGGCTACACCGCTGGGTCGTCGAAGAACAACGTCTGGGCGCTCGACAATGACGCACGTCTCCGACTGTGGCCGGCGGGATCTCCCTGGATTCGTCCCGGCACGTTCGGCTACCCGGTCAATCAGCGCTGGTTCGCGTCGGACACGCAGATGGCGAACGATCCGTGCTACGTCAACGCCTGTGACATTCCCGGCCAGAAGAACATCTACTACCACTACGGCCTGGATTTCGGCGGCGTCGAGGGAAGCGTGACCGTACAGGCGGCCACGGAAGGCATCGTCGTCTCGCGAGCGGGTGACCTGCTGCCGGGCGAGCACCCTCCGCAGGTCAAGCCGCGGCACGACGTCGTGTATCTCCGCGACGACCGCGGCTGGTACTACCGCTACAGCCATCTGAAGTCGATTCGCGACGACGCAAAGCTCGGCCAGCGAGTTCGGATCGGCACGCCTCTCGGCATGCTGGGCAAGGAGGGAGGCAGCGGCGGTTGGTCGCACCTCCACTTCGACATCGTGGTGCCGCAGCCCTCGGGGCGGTACGGCATCACCGACGGCTACGCGTTCGCGTTCCAGGCGTATCGCGACGAGCACCGACCGCTCATGATCGCGGTGGCGCGGCCCCACCTGGTGGCCTGGGTCGGCGAGACGGTGACGCTCGACGGCAGCCGCTCGTGGCACGCCGATGGTCGCGAGCAGCTGCGCCGATACGAGTGGAGCCTGAGCGACGGCAAGACGCGGCGCGGCAAGATCGTCCGCACGCGCTACCAGAAGCCGGGACACTATACGGAGGTCCTCAAGGTCACCGACGGCGCGGGGCGATTCGCGTACGACTTCGCCGTCGTGCAGGTCTTCGATCGCCAAGCGCCGACGCCGGTGCCGCCGGCCATCCACGCCGCGTACTGGCCGACGACCGGCATTCGGGCCGGAGACGAGATCGAGTTCCAGGTGCGATCGTTCGGTCTGCGGGCGGACGAGGGCGAGGAGGTCTGGGACTTCGGCGACGGTTCCCCTGCCGCGCGCACG
Organism: uncultured Planctomycetia bacterium; assembly: GCA_964392615.1. Lineage (GTDB taxonomy): Bacteria > Planctomycetota > UBA8108 > UBA8108 > UBA8108 > CAYMRB01. The sequence goes on from CAYMRB010000007.1 coordinate 46,485, forward strand.
CGATCGGACGGCAACGCGAAGCAGCACGCACCGGACGGCTACGCCAAGACCGCGCACCGCTACGAGACCGCCGGCGACTACCTGGTCACGGTGCGCCGATCCAACGATCGAGGCGAGACCGCGGTCGGCAAGCTCTGGGTGCAGGTAGGCGCCGCGCCGGAACAGGCACGGGCCGACGCACCGTGGCCGCAGTTTCACGGCCCGCGTCGAAACAACATGTCCGAGGAGACCGAGCTCCTGAAAGAGTGGCCACAAGGCGGCCCACGCTTGCTCTGGACGTTCCGCGAGTGCGGACGCGGGTACGCGGGAATCTCGCAGGCCGAAGGTCTCCTGTTCACCTCCGGCGACTTCGGCCGCGAGGAGATGGTGCTCGCGCTGGACCTGAACGGGAAGCTGGTGTGGAAGTCACCGAACGGGCGCAGCTGGCGGGGTCCGTCGCCCGGCGCGCGTTGTGTTCCGGCGTACCGCGAGGGCGTCGTCTATCATATGAATCCCACGCACCGGATCGCCGCGTATGTCGCGAAGTCCGGCAAGGAGCTCTGGGGCGTCGACCTCGAGGAGCGCTTCGACGCGCAATACGGCAGCTGGGCCATGGCGGAGAGCCCCGTCGTCGAGGACGACGCGGTCCTCTGTGTCCCCGGCGGCACGAAGGGGCGCATCGTGGCGCTCGACCGACGGACCGGAGCGACGCTGTGGGCGAATACGGAGATCGACGACCGGGCGGCCTACTGCTCTCCGATCGTCGTGACGCACAAGGGGGTGCGGCAGCTCATCACCCTCATGCAGCGCTCCGTCGTCAGCGTCGACGTCGACACCGGCAGGCTCCTGTGGAGCCACGTGCACGAGACGCCGTACCGCATGAACGTCACGCGGCCGATCTATCACGACGGTCACGTCTACGTGTCGAGCGGGTACGCGGCGGGAGGAAGACTCCTCAAGATCGCGTCCGACTCGCGAAGCGTGACGGAGGTCTGGCACAACATCGAGCAGGACAACTGCCACACGGGCGTCCTCCTCGTCGACGGCTATCTGTACGGAAGCGGCTGCCGTCAGTCGAAGAAGGGCTTCGTCTGTCTCGATTGGAAGAGTGGCAAGACCGTGTGGACCGACCGCGACGTCTGGAAGGTGTCGGTGACCCGCGCTGACGGGTTGATCTACTGCCTGGGCCATCTCGGCAAGGTCTCTCTGGTGGACGCGAGTCCCCGTGGCGCGAAGGTCATCAGCGAGTTCGCTCTGCCGAGCAAGAACAAGTATGACAGCCTCGCGCATCCAGTCGTCGTGGGTGGCAGGCTCTACCTGCGGCAGGCCGAGGTGCTGTTCGCCTACGACGTCCGCGGACCGCTAACCTCGCGGTAGTCGCCACGGGGACTCGCGTCGCGCGTTGTCAGGGGATCAGAGCCCCGTCACCTCGTAGTTGATCACCTCGAACTCCTGTCCCGTACCGGCGATCCGCTGCAGGTAGGTGAAGAGCTTCGAGCGGTAGCCGACGATCTCCGCGGGCGCGTCGGGGTTGATCCACCCGATGCTGCCCTCGTAGATCGTCCGCGTGCCGACGGTGTGCGTCATGTTCCGACTGGCACCCGCGCCGATCGAGAAGCCGCCCATGACGCCGTTGAGGGACGTCCGGACGGAGAGCTCCGCGCTGATCTCGTACTCGGTCCCCTCGCTCTGGTGCACGCCGATCTCGAGCGTCGTCCGGTCGCCGCCGCCGGACGGGCCGCCGCTGCCTCTGACAACGTCGATCGTGTCCGGAGTCGCGATGAGCTGCGACCGACTCGGTGAGCCGTCGACCCACTGGCGCGCACTGCGCGGGTAGCTGAAGGGATCGCCGACGGTGTGAGCGAGGACTCCGGGACCGATGCGCAGAGCGTCGTCGGCGATCGACGCGTTGTACGTCTCGCGGTCCGTGGAGATGTCGATCGGCCGACGCGGCAGCGACACCTGCACGATCTCGCCAATCCGATGTTCCGATCCGGCCGGCGCGGAGACGATCTCGTAGTCGTATTGATCGTAGGGCGTCGTCGAACAGATGACCGTGTCGCTCCCCGACTCCGTCGAGAACGTCACCGAGGTCTCGTAGGTCGTCGCGATCGCATGCGAGATCGACGCCCTGATGGTCGCCTCGAGCTCGACCTTGGCGCCGACGCCGAGGATCTGGAAGTCGCCGTCGTAGCCGACATGCAGGGCGGCGAACACCTCGACCGTATCCGTCGTGACGCTGCTGTCGGACTGCTCCTGCGCGTAGCGGGTCTCGCAGTCGAGCAGATTCTGCACGTCCGGGCCGTAGCAAGGCGGCGCTGCGAAGACCGCGTGCACGATCGGCTCGGTGTAGACGACGCGCTGCGACCCGGGGACGAACCGCAACGTCGTTCCGGTGTCCTTCGTCGCGTTCACCGGCACGAGAAGCGGATGCGTGGCGAACTCGAGATTCGGCTGCGAATCGACCGGCACGCTCGCGCTGTTGTCGTTGCGGCGCAGCGTCCGCCACCCCTGGGCCGGATCGACACCGGTGATGTCGACAGACGGGCGCCCCTGCGCGTACACGAGAATCTTCTCGCGCCCGTCACCGGCGACCTTGCCGACCGCCACCGACACGGTCGAACGATCGAGGCGCCACGGCCCCGTGTCGCGGTCGAGGAAGGACTCGGGAAAGAGCCCCGCGAACCGCAGCCGCCGATCCGTCGGATCGGGATCCTCGACGGGGACGGGATCGGTGCCCAGGAATGCGAGCGGCAGCCAGGCGCCGAATGCGAAGTCGTCGAACACGAGCTGGTTGACCTGGATCTCGTCTCGTCCGTCACCGTCCAAGTCCGCCGTGTTGACGAACGTGTGGTTGACCAGAAACGGCTGGAAGTCCTCGCAGTTGTTGAGGAAGACGGGATCGGTGACCTGAGCCGAGATCTCGGCGAATCCGGTGCGCGCGTCGTCGAGCACCTGCAGAACGTACTGCGTCCCTTCGCACGACGGCCCCGGCAGCGGGAGGAACGGGTGCGGATTCAGGAGGCCGCCGAGCACGATCTCGTCGACGCCGTCGCCGTCGACGTCGCCCAGAGCGACCTCGGAGGCCCGCGTCGACGTGGTCGGATTCTCGCGGAAGGGGATGTCGACGTAGAACGCGCGGCCGCGACGCATCTCCGCGAAGCCGTGGTTGGCGTCGTCGAGCACCTCGAACACGCTCGAGCCCAGATTCGTGAAATACTGGTTCTTCAAGATCACGAGCTCTTCGGCCGCGTCGCGGTCGACGTTGCCGACAGCGAGGCACCAGGTGCCCTGATCGTTGAACGAGGACTGCCGATGGATCCGCACGAGCGGAGCGCGATCGCACTCGGCCAGACGCTCGTCGCGAATCTCGCGGCACGCCGCGACGCAGGTGTTGACGGGATTGTCGCAAGCGTCGCGGCACGCCTGCGCTCGCTCTCTGGCTCGGCGCAGGCACGCGGCGCGATCGAACGGGTTCAGGTTGCACTGGGCGGATTCCACGGCCTCTCGCGCCCCGCAGCCGAACTCGCAAGCCGCCACCGCGGCCGGATCCGGCGCCGAGAGGCAGTCCGGGTCGCGGATGCACTCGTCGTACTCCTCGAACGCGGCCTGCTCGCACAGCGGGCGCTCGAACCGGTAGATGCTCACCGCCCCCTGCGCGGCAACCGCGATCTCGGCGACGCTGTCGCCATCGAAGTCGCCGGTGGCGACCGTGACGTCGGTGTCGGCGAGGTCGACGAAGAGAGTCTGCAGGATGAACGTCTCCGGCGCCGCCGCGGCGAGCCCCTGGTCCTCGTCCTCGATGATCGCGAGACGAATCGTCGACTCGCCGCCGCGCTCCGGGTCGAAGGACAGGATGTACGCGATCACGATCTCGTCGAGGCCGTCACCGTCGATGTCGCCGGCGGCCGCGTGGCGATGACGCAGCGGAGGATCGTCGAGCCGCGTTGGCGCGTGCTGCCACTCCGTGGTCGACGCGACGCCGCGCAGCACGGCCGCGTCCTGGCGGAACGGCTCGCTCTCGCGCGTTCCGACCAGGTCGATGACCGACTCCTCGAATCCGCGGAACGGCACGTCGAGAAGGAAGATTTCCTCCGGTCGGTTCATCGTCACGAGCGTCCCGAGCGGCGAGAAGTCCTCGAGCTCCGTATCGAGTTCGTCGACACGCAGCCGGTTCGCGGCCTCCATCCCGACGCCGAGCGAGGAGAGCGTCTGAGCGACGGGATCCGTCGGAGGCGGCGGCTCTCCGTCGCAGAGCGGATACGACGCGCAGTCGAGTCCGTCGCCCGTGGGATCGGCTCCGCATGTGACGGGCCCGGGATCTCCGGGCGCCCGTCCGCCGAGAAACAAGAAGCCGAGCGTGAAGACCGCGTCGGTGATATCGAGCGCCCCCGAATCATCCGCGTCGGCGGCGTCTTCACACACGAGCGCGTCGCCTCCGAGGAAGAGCGTACCGAGCGTCCCGACGGCGTCGCTGACATCGACGCGGCCGTCGGTATTGGAGTCGCCCCGCCGGAACTCGGTCGCACCGCCCAGGCACACCGTGGGACGAGCGGCGAGGAGGGCCAGGATCAGGACGATCGGGACGATCGAGAGACGGGCGGGAAAGACGGCTGAGACGGTTGGTCGCATGTCGGGTCTCCGGTCGAGTCGCAGTTCCATCCGGCGCCATGGACGTGGGCGCCGGGCTCGAGAACGGGTTCGCGCGACCGCCTTTCTTCTGGGCGACATTCTCAGAGAAAGACCCAAGCCTGTTCATCAGCTCCGCTTACGACAACAAGAGAGTGAGCCAGAGCGACCGATCCATACGTTCTCCGCACGCGGATGCTCGGGTAAGATCTGGCGCATGGACCGGGAGGAGACGTGCTGGACCCTCATCGAGGCGGCCGCCGACGGCGATAGCCGCTATCGGGACGAATTCGCGCGACGCTACTTGCCCGCGGTCGAGGCCTACCTGCGGCGGCGCTGGGGCTCGGGCCGCTGGGCCGTGGAGCACGACGACGCGGTGCAGGAGGTGTTCGTCGAGTGCTTCCGCGAAGGCGGCGTGCTCGGGCGGGTCGAGAAGGAGCGCCCCGGGGGATTTCGCGCCTTTCTCTACGGCGCCGTCAGGAACGTCGCACGCCGATTCGAGTCGCGCTCGGAGAAGGCTGGCCACGACGGCGATCTCGACGCGATCGAGCGGGACGAGACCACGCTGTCGAGAGTGTTCGATCGAGCGTGGGCCCTGGCCCTGCTTCGGCAGACTTGGAGCGACCTCGAGGTCGCCGCCGGACAGCGTTCGGAGAGTGAAGCCCCGCGGCGATTGGAGTATCTCCGCCTGCGCTTTCAGGACCAGCTGCCGCCGCGCGAGATCGCCGGCCGCTGGGACGTCACGCCCGAGTCGCTACACGAGCTCGGTCGTCGAGCGCGGCGGGACTTTCGCGCGGCGCTCTTGCGGCGGGTCGCGTTCCATCATCCGACGACTCCCGGCGAGGCCGAACGGGAGTGCAACAAGCTGCTCGGCCTCTTCGACTGACGCTCCGCTCGCCGACCACGCGAGCGAACGGGAGGGACGTCATGACGGAACCGAACGACGAGAAGAGCAACGATATCGAGCCGGTCGATGGCGCCCTGCGCGCCCTCTTCCAGGGATCGGACGAGTCGGACGACCGGACGTCGTTCCGCCTCAGCGCGTTTCGCGTCGGGCCGCAGGCGGCGGGCGACGAGGCGGGCGATGGAACGTCGCGCCGATTGGGTCGTTACGAGGTCGTCCGCGAGATCGCCCGCGGCGGGGTCGGGGTCGTCCTCGAAGCCCGAGACTCGGAGCTCGGCCGCCGCATCGCGGTCAAGGTCCTGAGAGACCGACACGCCGCAAGCTCGGAGATTCGTCGGCGCCTCGTCGAGGAGGCTCAGATCGGCGGACAGCTCGAGCACCCCGGCATCGTCCCGGTCCACGAGCTCGGCGTCGACGACCATCAGGGGCCATACCTGGCGATGAAGCTCGTGCAGGGTCAGACGCTCACCGAAGTCTTGAAGGCGCGATCGTCGCCTGACGTCGACCGGCAGAAGCTGATCGGCATCTTCTCGAGAGTGTGCCAGGCCATGGCCTACGCGCACTCGCGCGGAGTGATCCACCGCGACCTGAAGCCCCACAACCTCGCGGTCGGAGAGTTCGGCGAGGTCCAGATCATGGACTGGGGACTCGCGAAGACGCAACGGGCCTCGACCGACGAGAGCGCGCGAAACGATCGCGTCGAGACCTATCGAACCGATCGGCCGCTCGCGGACTCACTCGTCGGCACGGTGATGGGCACGCCGGCCTACATGCCTCCAGAGCAGGCCGCGGGCGAAGTCGATGCGCTCGATGCACGCGCCGACGTCTTCAGCCTCGGAGCGATTCTCTGCGAAATCTTGACGGGTGCCCCACCCTACACCGGCCGCACGAGCGGCGAGGTGCTCGCGCGTTCACGGCAGGCGGACCTCGCGGACGCGCGTCGACGCCTCGGTGAGTGCGGCGCCGATCCGGAGCTTCTGGCGCTCACCAGGAAGTGCCTCGCCGTCGATCCCGAGGACCGCCCGACGGACGCGTCCGAGCTCGCGACCACCGTCGAGGACTACCTCGCCTCGCTCGAAGAGCGCAGGCGGGCGGCCGAGCTCGAGGCGACGGAGGCACACGTGCGCGAGATCGGCGCGCGCAAGGCGAGGCGATTGACGCTTCTTCTCGCGAGCAGCATCGTTCTCGGGACCCTCGCCACAGGCGGCGGCTACCTCGTCGTCGAGCGAGGCCGCCGTGAGCGCGTTCGCGGCCTGGAGCAAGACCTGACCGCGGCGATCGAGCGTGCGAGCTCACGTCACGATCGCGCGGCGGCGGCGGGATTCCTCGACGTCGCTCCTTGGGACGCGGCGCTCGAGGCCGCGAACGCCGCGCGCGTCCTCGCGAGCGATGAAGTCGATACGTCTCTCCGAACGAGGGCCATCGATCTCGCGACCACCATCGAGCGCACGCGAAACACGGCGTCGCTGCTGAGAGAGCTCGACGGCGCACGGGGGCAGCTCGCGACCGGAGCCGACGCGCGGCGCGCACACGAGCGCTTCCGACGCGCGTTCGCCGATCTGGTGGACGAGAGCTCTCCCGCGGCCATCGATCGCACCATCGAGCGAATCCACGCGACCGGCGCCCCCATCGAGCTGGCGCACTACCTCGACCAGTGGTCTCGCCTGAAACGTCGCCTTGGTCACGACCCGTCCCCGCTGTCCGCGATTCTGCGCGCGATCGACCCGGACCCGTGGCGCAGCCGCCTGCGAGCAGCGCTCGACGCGCGGGACATCGCGACGCTCGAGAAGCTCGGAGGCGACCCGGACGCGGCGCGATCGGTCGCCGATCTCGACCTCCTCGCGAGCGCGCTGCACCGGGCGGGCGCTCTCGACGTCGCGAAGCGAATCTGGCTTCGCGCGTGGGCGGAGAAGCCCGACGACTTCTGGGCCTGCATCGGCCTCGCGGTGGTCGCACGCCAGTCTCGCCCGCCGCAACATGACGAGTCGCTTCGCTGGCTGAGCGTGGCGTGCACGGCGCGCCCGGACAGCGTGTTCGCGACGAAGCTGCTCGCGGACGATCTGCGGCAGGCGAAGCGCTTCGACGAGGCGAACGAGATCCTCACCGCGGCCATCTCGAGCCGACCGCGAGAACCGGAATTTCACGTCTATCGCTCCCGGCTGCTCTTCGATACGGGAGATCTCGACGCAGCCGAGGCGAGCGCTCGTCGTGTGCTCGAGCTCGCGGACGAGACGGCCGAGCCGACCGCGACGCGCGCCAGCGGTCTGCGGAGCCTCGTGCTCGTGCAGCTGAAACGCCGACAGAATCAAGAGGCGCGCTCGCTCGCCATGCAGGCGGTCGAGCTCGAGCCGGCGCATCCCCTCAACCACGATCTGCACGGCCGTTGCCTGGTCAAGCTCGGCCGCATCGACGAGGCGCTGCAGAGCTTCGGGAAGGCTCTGGAGCTCGACCCAGCCATCCGACGCTACCTCGTGGCAGGCGACGCACTGAACGACGCCGGAGCGGTCGACGCAGCCGCAAGGGTCATCGCGGCCGCGCTCCAGGCGTGGCCCGACGATCTCGAGCTTCTTCTCGAGATGGGGCGCGCCCACTCCGCGAACGCCGATGGCGGCGCCGGCTGGTACGTCCTGGCGGCTCGTCAGGCGCCGGATTCCGTCCGGGCGCTGGGCGGGCTGGCCATGGCTCTGCGCCAGGTCGAACGGATCGACGACGAGCTCGCCGCAAGCGTGCGCGAGGTCCTGTCGAGTGTGCCCCAGGCGCTCGAGGCCCACGGCGCGGTCGCGGAGCTTCGTCGGAGGTTTCCCGCACGCGAGACGACGAGCGTGCCCCCCGAGCCGCCGCGCCCGACCCTTCAACCTCGAAACCTGTCGCCGCCGCGCGGCGCGACGCTCGCTGG
>CAYMRB010000008.1:0-52920 GCA_964392615.1 uncultured Planctomycetia bacterium
ACGTGCTCGTCGACCTCCGGCCTCTCCGTGCTGGGCGCGAAGACGATCGGGTTCACCGATCTACCGGGCGCCTGGGTACACGACACCGGGGGGCTCCTCGGCGAGGAGAGCGTGCACGCCGTCGAGTCCGAGCTCGCGGAGCGTCTCCGCGTGCGCTGGACGTCTCCGAACGTCGCGCTCGAGGGCGAGCTGCGCCTCGACGGTGACGCCGTCGCGTGCTTTTCACTCGATGGAGAGCCGGCGCGGGCCGTCGCAGACCGCGTGCTGCTGCCGCTCCTCGCCACGGACGGCGCGGCGAGCCTCGACTACCCGATTCCGATTCCGATCACGGCCGACATCGGCGACGCCGAGGACCGTCTCGAGGAGCTCGACGACGACGCGGTCGAGGCGGCCGAAGGCGACGACGCGTACGAGACCGGCAACCTCGAGGTCTGGCGCGCGATGCTGCTCAGCGGCTCGCTCTCCGCGCACGTCGTCGTCGGCGCCGGGCGACTGGTCCTGTCGACCGGCGAGCCCCTCGAAGCACGGCTCGCCAATCTGCCGTGTGCCCACATCAACGCCGTGCGCGACGAGCCGCCGACTCGCGTCCGGGTGCTCGGCGGCGTCATCGTCGCGGGCGAAGAGGTTCCCGGGATCGTGCTGTCGTTTCCGGAGGAGTCGCTTGCGGCGGCATTCGTCGACGCGCTGCGCGCGCGGCCGCGATCGTCCGGCGTTGCGCAAGAGGCGGGCTCTCTTCCTCCGCCGCCGCCTCCCGGATCGTCGCCCGCCTCGCCGCCGCCTCCGCCCCCTCCAGCGTCGACCGCGGACGGAGCGCAGCGCGGTCGCCACCTGACCGACGTCGTGCGCGTGCGAGGCATCGGCACGGATGGCGCGCCGCTCGACACCGAGCTCGATGCGGTCCTCGAACCGGGTGCGATCGTTCTGCGCGACCCGACCACCGGCGACTCGGTGCACGCGTTCGATCTCGGCGATCGATCGACGGCGATTCAAGGGACCAGCGAGGCCTTCATCGTCCACGACGCCGAGTGCGGCCCGCTGGAGCTGCGACCGAGCGCGGAGCACTTCCGACACCGCCTCGCGTCCGACCCCGACGTCCATCGAGCCGCCGAGCGCTCGGCGCGAGACGGGCCGCGCATCGCGAGCTTCGAAGACGGCAGCCCCGTCGCCGTGCGCCTCGATCATGACCGCCTCTTCCTGACCGGTCCGATGGCGCCGCACGCGCCGATCGCCCTTGCGGCCGTCCGGGATCTCGAGGTCGAATGCGGCGATGCGACGGCTCGACTCGTGATGCGCACATCGGCTGACCCGCTCGTGCTCGTCGCGCAACCGACGATGCTCGAGGGCGTCGCGCTCCTCGTTCGTGCCGCCACCTGGACCGTAGGCGGCGTCGATGAGGTGCGCGCGGAGCTCGAACAGCTGCCTCGTCGGGACGAGTCGTATCTCCTCTACGCAACGCTCGGCGGCGTCGCCGAGGTGCATCGATCTCTGCTCGAGAGCGTTGCCGGCGCGCGGGATCCGCAACCGTCGGAGGCGGTCGGCAATCGCGGCGAAGACGCGCTCGAAGAGCAATTGCCGCCCCTGGAGGAGCCGCGCGACGCCGCCGAGGAGCTCGCCGTGCTGACCGCGCTCGCCCTGCACATCGACACGCTAGAGGAGCGTATCGACGCGGCGGTGCACCGGCTTGCACGGTTCATCACCGATGCCGACGACGCGCTGCTCACGGCGGCCGGGGTCGTCGATCGCCCGAACGCGCGCGAACGCCGGCGGCTCTACTACGACGCGCTCGCGCCCATCGACGCCATCTCGAGACCGCTCGATCGCTTGCGCCGCGAGGTCCTGCGTCACGACGAAGTGCGCGCGGCTGTCGCGGGTTCGGGTGGCATCCCCGTCAGCGCCATCGCGAGGCTCGGCTTCGGCGTCGCGACCGGTAGCCCGTTCATGATGCTCGGCGGCGCCGGATCGCTCGTCTCGCGCCATCTCGCACGCTCGGAGGACGAAGGCGTCAAGGCGAGATCGCAGAGGGAATCGGCGACGATCGCCGTACGCGTCTGGAATCACGTCATGCGGTCCCTCGTGCCGGCGATCGCCGCGCGCATCCTCGACGAGCTCGACGACGACCGACACGCGCTGCGCGATCTTCTCGTCGCACGGCTGATGACCGCGACGCCCCAGGAGAGCCGCGCTGCGTGCGACGCGGTCGCCGCACGCCTCGCCAGGCTGTGGGCGCTGCCGCGATTCCCCGCGTTTCCGGGCGGACCGCCGCGCCGCGAAGCGATCGAGCTCCTGCGCACGGCCGCATCCAACGTGTTGGCCGAACCGCTGGCGGGCTGGCCACCGTTCTGATCGCACGCGTTTCGCGGGACAAATCCGTGCTCGTCGTTGTCTCTCCTGTAGAGGATCATCCAACACAGGAGATCGACGACGATGCCGGACACCTCGACCTCGAAGCTCCTGGCCGCCGCCCAGCGCGGCGATCGGCGGGCGTTCGAAGACCTCATGCGCGCGGAGGCCGATCGCCTGTATCGAATCGCCTGCCGCGTGACCGGCGACACCGCCGCCGCCGAGGACGTGCTCCAGGAGACGTTCCTTCGCGTCTTGGAGAGCCGTGCGCGCTGTCGCGACGCGGGAGCGGCACGGACGTGGCTGACGCGGATTGCGGTTCACACGGCGCTCAACTCGGTGCGCAGTCGGCAGACTCGGCAGCGGCGCGAGGAGGGTTACGCGATGGAAGCCCGAGGTACGTCAAGCGAGTCTCCTGCAGAACGTGTCACCGCGACGGAGCTCCACCCCGCGTTGTCGCGTGCATTCGCCGGGCTCGCGATGGACACGCGAGCGGCGATCTGGCTGCACGCCGTGGAAGGCGAGACGGTTCGCGAGATCGCGACGAGCCTCCAGACGTCACGCTCCACCATCTCCCGGAAGATCCGCTCCGGACTCGGCCAGCTCCGCGCGGCATTGCGCGGGGCCGGATTCGCCGTGGGTGCGGGATTCTCGCTCGAGTGCGCGCTTAGAGAGCTGCCGAACGCGGCGCCGCCGCCGGAGATCCTGGCGCGAATCGGCGAGCAAGCCGCGACGGCTCTCGCCGCAGCCGAGGCGGCGACGCAAGCAGGGAGCGCTGAGCTCGCGAGCGAGAAAACCGCGAGCGCGACACCGGCTGCGCTCAACGCCGCTCTCGTCGCGTACGCTGGCGCCGCTTGCGCCTTGATCGCGGTCGCCGTCGTGGCGATCGTCGTGTCCTCGCGCTCCGGTGAGCCGGTCGTCGCCGGCGGTGCCGACACGCCGGCGGTCATGCCGCTCGTGCCAGCGTCACCGGACGTAGGAAGTTCGCCCGCGCCTCCTGACGAGCCAGCGCCTGCGGAGGCGGAGAGCGACTTCGATCCGTTCGGAGTCGTCGTCGACCTCGACGGCCAGCCAGTACCGCACGCGACGGTGCGAGCGGTTCGTCTCGTCGAGCGAACGCCCTGGGATCTGCCGCGTCTTCTCGACGACGCCGAGTTCGACGCGTTCCTTCCCGACCTGTTCCGGCAGGACGCGCTCGTCGGTGAAACGCGCTCCGACGAGAAGGGACGCTTCGACCTCGATCTGAGCCCGGGCGCCGCGTACCGCATCGACGCGCTCGACTCGCGCGGCGACCTTGCCGGCGGATCGCTTCGCCTCGTTCTCGAAGTCGATGCCGACGAGAGCGCGCCGGTCACGCCGGTCGAGATCGCGGTCGTGCCGGGAACCGTGCTCGCCAGGCACGTCGTCGATCCGCAGGGTCGCGATGTCGATGGAGCTTCGATCGTCGCCGTGTCGCTGCCGGACGAGGCCGTGAGCCTCGTCGATGGCGGCGGGCGCGCAGAAGAGAGCGTTGCGCTCGCCGCCCTGCTCGACCGGCTCGAGTCGTTCGACATGCCTCGGACCACGACGGGCGACGACGGGCGATTCTGGCTGTGCGGCTTCGAGCCCGGTCGACCGGTCTTGCTCGTCGGCGAGAAGAGAGGGCTCGGGCGCCGGTGGGCTCCGACCGCGCCGTCGACTGCGGAGGTCGAGATCGCGCTCGACGCGGTGCAGGCGTTGCCCGGCCGCGTCGTCGACGGTCTCGAGGGCGAGCCGATCCCCGGTGCGCGCGTCATCGCCATCGCGCCCAGCGGCTGGATCGATCTCGTGCGGGCCGATTCCCGCGGCGAGTTCGCCGTTCAGGGACATTCCGACCGTCCGGCGAAGATCTACGCGCTGCGAAGCCGAGGAATGGACGGCGGCGTACGCGTCGTCCTCCCCAGTGACGAGGCGTCGCTGCCGTTCGAGGTCGAGCTCGAGCCGGCCGATGACCACACCATCTGGGGAACCGTCGCGGCCCTCGGTACGTCCGAGCCGCTCGCGGGGTTGAACGTCCGCCTGTCGTACTGCCCGGTACGCTCGGGAACCAGCAAGCGAAAGGCATGGTTCGTCTTGGCGCGAGGGCAAACCGACGCGCGAGGTCGCTACGCTTTCGAGGGCGGCTTTCCCTACGGGTGGTATCTCGTCAGGATCGAAGCGAACGAGCACGCACAGACCGGATGGCGCAGCGTCCGAATCCGACCGGACCGCGGGCTGGCGCAGGAGATCCGCGCGGACATCAACGTCGGACCGCGGCTCGCCGGACGCGTCGTCGGTCCCGGCGGGGAAGCGGTCGTCGCGGCGAGGGTCGAGCTCGGCAGCGTCGTCGAGCGCCGCGACGAGCGGGAAGACCTCGCCACGGCCCTGGCAGCCGAATACGTCACGACGACGGACGCGGACGGGTGGTTCGAGTTCGCCCTCAGCCCCGTCGTCGACGAGGCCGTGGTCTGGGCGCGCCATCCGGAATACGGCGAGGCCGTGGTGACGGACGTGCGCTGGCCTCGTGACGATGAGCTGATCGTTCGAATGATGGGAGCAGCGGTGTTCGAGGTTCGTTTCGTCGCGGACGACGGTTCGGCGGTCGCCGGCGTGACGGTGGTCGCGGTGGCCCGAGAGATTCACGACAGGGGCCGTCGAACGCTCGCTCCGTGGAGCGAGCTCGGGGCGAAGTTCAGTCCGTTCGACTCCCGCAGCGCCAGCGTCCCGCCGAACGTGCCCGGCCTGCTACTCGGTCGAACGGACGAAACGGGTCGCTGCGTGTTTCGCACGGTTCCTCAGTGGACGTATGGCGTCCTGATCGCCCACGTCGACCGCGAGAGCGGGGCCAGCTGGAGCTGCCACGCGGCGTTTCCCGCAGCGAGTGCGGCCGGTCAGGTGCTGCCCGTCGAGATCGCCGTGCCTCGTACGACTCGGATCGTAGGACGGGTCGTCGACGGCGACGGACAAGGCGTGGTCGCACGGGTCACGCTGGACTACGGTGCGCGCCGAGCGCCAGAGCTCGGCGAAACGTGGGGCATGGTGACGGTGTACAGCGGCGAGGACGGAAGTTTCGAGCTGCCGGGCCTCGTCGACGGCCCGAATCGCGTCGAAGTCGGTGCCGGCGGTTTCACCAAGTGGAAGCGCGACGACGTCCCGGCCGGAACGACTCTGGAGGTCGTGCTCGAGCGGCAGTCGAGCGCTGATGAGGAGAACGACGGAGACGATTCCTGACCGCGTCGTGCCAGCGCCGCCTATCGCCGCTCACGCGCCAGGTCGGCTCTCCACGCGTCGTACAGAGCGCTCAGGCGCGCGACGACCTCGGGCTTTTCCGTCGCGTGGTTCTTCGCCTCGGGCTTCGGTCCGGCGAGATGACGCAGCGACAGCCCCGTCTTCGCGCCCCTTCCGTCGACGCGGCCGAGCAGCTTCCAATCGCCCTGGCGCACGGCCCACCGGCTCTGCCATTGGAAGTAGATCGCGTCGTGCGGTGACGGAGCGTCGGCGGCGCGCACGACCCGCAGCAGGCTCTTGCCGTCGAGCTGGACGTCGGGCTTGTCGACGCCGCAGAGCTCGAGGACCGTCGGGAACCAGTCCATCGCCGTGATCGCTTGATCGCGCACGGCGCCCTGCGGCAGCTTCGTCGGGTAGCTCAAGATCGCCGGCACGCGGACGCCGCCCTCGAGGAACGTTCCCTTGTGGCCGATCCACTTGCCGGTGTAGCCGCCACCGCCGAGCGCGCCGTAGTCATGGCCCTTCGGCAAGCCGCTGCGGTGGTTGTCGACGCGAATTGCGCTGCTCTCCGCCGAGTGGCCGTTGTCGCTCATGAAGATGACGACCGTCTTCTCGCGCAGGCCGAGCGCCTCGAGCTTGTCGACGATGACGCCGACGTAATGATCGGTCGTCGCCATGATCGTCGCGTAGGAGCGCCGTGGCTGTGGCAGGTGCGCGAAGAGCGTCTCGTGCTGCTTCAGCGCCTGCTCCGGGTAGTGGGGGATGTTGAACGGGACGTAGAGAAAGAACGGCCGGGCGCGGTGCTTCTCGAGGAACTCGACCGCGCGCCGTACCATCAGCTCGGGGAAGTACTCGCCGCGCGCCCACACCTCGTCGGTGCCCTCGTAGAGGTCGTGGAAGCCGCTGCCGTGGAGGAAGAAGTGGTTGTAGTTGTCGATGAAGCCGTCACGGATGCCGAAGAACTCGTCGAAGCCCTGCTTCTTCGGCCCGTAGTCGCGGTGCGCCCCGAGATGCCACTTGCCGAAGAGCGCGGTGCGATAGCCGGCGCCGCGGAGGGCCTCCGCGAGGGTGACCTCCTCGAGCGCCATGTTGATGCCCTTCTTCGCGTGCAGGTCGCCCTGCGTCCACGAGTTCACTCCGCCGCGTTGCGGGTGACGTCCGGTCAGCAGCGCCGCGCGGGACGGGCAACACACCGTGTGCGCATAGGCCTGCGTGAAGCGAACGCCGGTCGCGGCGAGTCGATCGATGTTCGGCGTGCGCAGGTCCTTCGCGCCGTAGCAGCCGGCATCGAGCGTGCCCTGATCGTCGGTGAAGAGGATGAGGACGTTCGGGCGATCGGTGGCCGGGAGGGCTGCACCGAGACCGAGCAGCGTCGCGAGGAGCAGCGTCGGGGCGAGTCTGGCGGATCGTGACATGCCGCCATGATCCGACGTCCCGGCCCGACGTGCAATCTGCTCCCGCCTGCCGTAGGTCGCCGAGTCGCGCTACTGATACTCCCACGCGCTGCGGTACTCGCCTTCGCGCTCGCAGTACTCGACAAGCGCGGCGAGGAACGGATCGCTCGCGATCGTCGCGCTGTCGCCGATGATCGCGACGTGCCGTCGAGCGCGCGTGACCGCGACGTTCATCCGCCGCTCGTCCGCGAGGAAGCCTACCTGACCGCGCGGGTTGGATCGCACGGTCGAGATGATCACCGCCTCCTTCTCGCGGCCCTGGAACCCGTCGACGCTGCCGACCTCGAGTCGGTCGTAGCGACGCTCGAGCAACAGACGCAGCTTCGCGACCTGCGCGTTGTACGGCGTGATCACGGCGATCTCGTCCGGTCGCACGCCCGCTTCGATCAGCGTCTCGACGTGGCGCACGACGATGCCGGCCTCGCCTTCGTTCGAGCGCGAGTCGCCCTCGACCTCGAGCTCCTCCTCGAGGTCGCAGCCGGCGGTATCGATCATCAGGACCGGCAGCGCGGTTTCGTCGCGCGGCGCGGTGGAAACGTGCTCGAGATCGATCAAGCGGTGTTCACGCACCGCGTCGGCCGCCGCCAACCGACCATCGTAGAGCGCTTGCGACGACCAGTTCATGATGCGCTCGTGCATGCGGTACTGCACCGTCAGCATGCGCATCGCGTCGTCGCTGTACTGCGACGCGAGGCGATCGAACAGCGTCTCGTCCAGACCATCGCGCGCCGCCTGTCGCGACACAACCGTCGGCGGCAGCTGACGGTGGTCGCCGGCCAGCACGGCGCGCTTCGCCTTCAGGAGCGGCACCCACGACGAGGCCTCGATCGACTGCGCCGCCTCGTCGAGCACGACGAGGTCGAATTCGCGCTCGGCGAGGATCGAATCGGCCGCACCCGTGTTCGTCGTCAGCACGACCTGGGCGCCATCGACGATCTGGCCGACGGTCCAACGCTCGATCTCGCGGATTTCGCGGCGCAGGCGTCGCAGGTCACCGATGTGCTCGCGACGTTGATGGCGATCGCGGCTCCGTGACACCTGGCGCCGCACGTTGTCGATCTCGCGACGCAGGTCGCCGACGATGCGCGTGCCCTCGGCCCGTTCGACCAGGGCGTCGAGCGAGTGCTCGAGAACCCGCTCGTTCAAACGCGCCGGATGACCGAGGCGAACGACGCTGACGCCGCACGTCGCGAGCTTGTCGACGAGGTTGTCGACCGCGACGTTCGATCCGGCGCACGCGAGCACCTTGTCGCCACGAGTGACAGCATGGCGGACGAGCTCGACCACCGTCGTCGTCTTGCCGGTGCCTGGCGGGCCGTGAAGGAGCGCGACGTCGCGCGCCGTGAGCAGGAATTCGAGCGCCGCGCGCTGCGACGCATCGAGCGTCGGATCGAACGGCTCGACCGAACGTGGATCGTCGAAGACCGGCTCGCGCAGGCCGAAGCACACCTCGCGCAATCGCCGCGCCGGGCCGCCGGTTGGCGGCGTGCGTAGGAGCTCGAGCGCTTCGCGCTGTCGGCGGTATGTGACATCGTTCGCGACGCGATCCAGACGAATCGGCTCGTCGAGGCGCTCCTCGAGATCACGGTCGAGCGCCACGCGAATCCAGTCCCGCCGCAGCCGAACCACGACGCCTGTGGGCAAATCGCGCGTTCGACCGCTCGGCGCGTTCTGCGATCCGCTGAGCGTGACGATGTCGCCGGACGAGAAGCGATTCGCAGGGAGCTCTTCGGCTCGCGTCGGCGCCAGCTCGAGGATCGTTCGCCCACCGAGACCGATCGACTCGTCGACGCAGCGCAGACGCAAGAGCGCCAACCCGCGGCGTTCGAGCTCGTCCGCCGGCAGCTCCGCGCGCAGACGGCGCGCTTCGTCGACCTCGGCCTGCCTCTCGAGCTCCAGAAGCGCGAGGTGCCGATCGACGAACGAGAGAATCGTCGACTCGGTGGTCATGCGCGAACCGTCCTCACGCCGAGAAGTCGGGCAGCGGTTCGCGACGCTCGATCCAGTCCGCCGGGACGCCACCCTCCCCGAGGTACGACGCGACGATGCCGCCGACCATCGCGCACGTCGTGTCACGGTCGCCGAGCGCCGCGACCGTGTTCCACATCGCTTCTTCCCAATCGCACAGATGCCGCGCGGCGCTCCAGACGACGAACGGCACCGTGTCCTGCGCCGTGACGCGCGAGCCGTTGCCGAGCACGCGCGCCGCGTCGAGCGACGACACGCCGTCGAGCTCGCGCGCCGCTCGCTCGAGCCCGTCGCGCACGATGCTCGGCGGCACCCTGGGAAGGACGAGCTCGATGAAGCCGGACGCCAAGTCCGGCGGCGATTCGCCGCGGAGCTGCACCGCGCACGCCGTCGCGACCGCGACCGCGATCGCGCCGGCTGCCGCCTCGGGGTGCGCATGCGTCACGGCAGCCGAGACGCGCGCCTCAGCGACCACGGCGTCGAGGTCGTCCGCGAACCACGCGCCGAGAGGAGCGATGCGCATCGCCGCGCCGTTGCCGTACGATCCCTCGCCGTCAAAGAGACTGGTCGCGACATCCGACCACGGCTCGCCGGCTCGAATGCGCGCGAGCACGCCGTGCATCGCGGGACCATAGCCGCGAGACGAGTCGTAGTGGATCGCGAAGCTCTTCGCGAGCGCTTCCGCGTCGATCGTACCGTAGCGTTTCAGCACGGCGTGGATCGACAGCGCCATCTGTGTGTCGTCCGTCGTGTGCCACGCGCCCTCCGGCAATTCCCGCGCCGAGATGTAGTGCATCACGACGTTGGGGTAGTCGAAGAACCGCTCGCCGAACGCATCGCCGACCGACAGCCCGTCAAGAGCCAGGCGCGACCGACGCTCCGCCTCGGACGCGGGCGCACTCGGACTGTCGTCTCGCGGCGTCGTCATTCGCTCGCTCCTTCCAGCTCCTCTCGCATGCGTCGCAGCCCTTCGTCGATCGTCAGCGGACGATAGTCGAGCTCGGCCTTGGCGTGATCGATGACGAAGCCGGTCTTCGCTGGGCGCTCGTCGTCCTCCGGCGTCGGCTCCGATCGGACGAGGTCGGGGTCGTAGCCGAACGCGATCGCGATGCGGCGACCGAACTCGTGCACGGAGACGTACTCCTCGCCGGATACGTGAAAGAGCCCTGTCTTGCCGCGCCGGAGGATGGTCTCGATCGCGGCGGCGAGATCGCCGACCCACGTCGGCGTGCGCCAATGTTCGTCGTAGAGCAGGATCTCCTTGCCGAGCCGCGTGGACCTGCGCACCCAGTCGACGATCCGCGCGCCCGGACCGTAGACGAGCACCGTTCGGACGATCGCCCAATCCTCGAGGCCGGCGGATTGAACGACGCGTTCCGCTGCGAGCTTCGATTCGCCGTAGACGTTGATCGGTGATGGCTCGTCGGTCTCGGCGAGAAGCCCCTTCGTGCCATCGAACACGAAGTCGGTCGACAGCTGCACGAGGCGCTTCCCGTGTCCGCGACACCAATCGGCGAGGTCCTCGACGACGCCGACGTTCGTGCGCCAACACAGCTCAGGATCGTCGCGGCTCGGACCGATCGTGCTCATCGCGGCCGAATTGACGATCGCATCGGGCTTGACGGTGACGAGGAGCCGACGCAACGCGTCGCCGTCCGCCAGATCGGCCGCCCGATACGACAGGCGCCCCGCGCGCAACCACGCATGTGGAAAACGGGGCTCCGGCTGGCGCCCGGTCGCGACGACCTCCCAGTCCGCGCTGTCGCCCAGCGTGCGGACGAGGCGGTGACCGACCAGACCGTTGACTCCGGTGACCAGGACCTTGCGGGGTGGTTCCATGCGTCGGCGGGCTCGCCTCTCTGCGCTTCGCTTTCGATACCGAACCGAGGCTTCTTGTACCGTTGGCGGCGCGGCAGGGCAAGGTCGACCGACCGATTGCGACGACCCGCGGCGGCCTCCGGTCAGCGGCGCAGATCGATGATCTTGGGGCGTTCGATCCCGAAGCCGACCGATTCGCCGACGCGGTGAACGACGACGATCGCCTCGCCATCGCGCAGAGTCTTGGTGCGTAAGCGCCAGCCGTTCGCCTCGTGGATCGCCTTGACGACCGCGGCGGACGCCGCGTGGACCGGCGCGACGATGTCGATGTGCTCCTGGGCCGCCCCTCGACCGCCGATCGGGGTCTGGCTCTTGGCGCGGATCACGGTCTGGCCCGTGAAGTCGGCGTAGAAGCGCAGGAATTGCGCGATCGGGATCTTGCCCTCGAGGATGGCGACGCGCTGGCCCTTCAGGCTGGCCTGCGGCTTGAACTCGTCACCCGCCGGGCGCTTCGCGGCGACTTTCGGGGCGGGCTCGGCCGGGCGGCTCTCGGGGCCGACTGTCGCGCGACGGGGACCGGCTGGCCGGTCGAGGAGCTTCACGAGCTGCGCGATGTCGTCGAGCTCGTGTTTCTCCGCCCTGACGATCAGCTTGCCCGTGCGATCATCGGCAGTCACGTAAACGGCGGTATCGAGCTGCCAGAGCTCGAGCGTAGCGTTCAGGACCTTCGTCACCTTGCTGGGCTGGGCGTGCTGGAGCGGCAGGATGTGGAGCGGCTCTCTGTCGGGATCGGCACAGACGAGCGTGAGCAGCCTCAGATGGTCCAAGCTGCGGCGAGATGCCTCGACGGAAATCCACCCGTCTGCGACGTCTGTCCGTACCCGGCACCGGTCGGAGCCGAGCAGCTCACGGACCGACTCCGCGGCCTCGTCCGGATCCCGACGGCGGACCTTGAACCACTGAGTCACCCAGTCTTCCGACTTCGCTTCCGGCTCTTCGGCAACCGCCGACTCCTGCGCTGCAGCGCCTGCCCACCCCGCCGCCAGGACGAACGCGACCGCCACGCCGATCAGAGGACGATGTTTCCGGACCATTCTGATGTACCTCCTGATGCCCACATCGGTTTCCACTCGCCAATCCCGCAGCAGAAAGCAAGGGTCGTTCCATCGGTGATCGTCGCGATGGAACCGTCCGACAGGCACGGCCGCTGTATCGATGCGCGACAACGATCGTCGCGACCTCCGACAGACGGTCGCGCGTCGCGACCGGAAACCCGTTTCCTCGCCGGCCGCGACGCGGGATCATGTTGCCATGAGCGAAGCACCCGAACTCGAGCAATACCCGGTCGTCGTCACGGTTCCGGTGCTATGGGGCGAGGTCGACGCGTGGGGCGTCGTCAACAACGTGGTCTACTACCGGTGGTTCGAGCAGGCGCGCATGACGTACTTCGGCCGCTGCGAGCTCATGGCGAGCTACGAGCGCGACCGCATCGGCCCGATCCTCCACTCGACGCGTTGCCGCTATCGCAAGCCGCTCACCCACCCGGCGACGGTGCGCGTGGGGGCACGCGTCAGCAAGGTGCTCGAGGATCGCGTCGAGATGGAGTACCTGCTCGTCTGTGCGGACGACGGCGCCGTGCACGCCGAGGGCGGCGCGATCGCGGTGTGCTACGACTTCCGGCGCGGCGAGAAGACGCCGTTGCCGCCGAACGTCGTCGACGCGATCGCGCGCCTCGAAGCGCGTTAGCGGGGACTCGTCGCGGCTTACCGCGTGCGGCTCGCGTAGCGCCGGTAGATCAGCTCTCGCGCGAACTCCTCGCGCTCGATGCTCTCGCCGGTCAGCTTGCCCTGCGTGGCGAGCGATCGCAACTTGACGGCGAAGCGCTCGAAGAGCTGCGCGTGGTGCACGAGATCGCGATCGGCGGCCTTCAGCGCGGTCTTCTGCAGCGCCGGGAATTCGTTTTCGAGCATCTCGGTGACGACGCTCGCCGCGGCGTTCGAGCGGCTGTCGACTGCGAGACGGATCTGCTCGAGCCCGAGGATCAGCTGACGATACGCGGCGACGAACTCGTCCTCGGCCTGCTTCTGGCGCAGCTCGGCGGAGCGTACGCGGAACGAACGCTCGATGACATTCCGGCGCGCGGTCGACGCATGCTGGAACGACAGACGCAGGTCGGTCTCGAAGAAGTTCCCGTCGTTCGACGGCGGAAACTGCAGCGTGATCAGCAGACTGCGCTGCTCGCCGTCGACGAAATCGCCCAGCGAGACCTGGTCCACGCCTTCCTGCGGCGTCGCGAACTCGAGCCCCTGGATGCCGTGCACGAGACCGCCCTTCAGGTTGCGGACCTTCAGGAGCACGTTGCGCGCGAACACGTGCAACATCGTCTCCAACTCGCGATCGAGCACCTCGGCGACCTCTTCGCGACTCTGCACGTAGGCAAACTGCCCCTCGCCGGCGCGGGCGAGCTCGGTCAGGAAGCTCGTATCGAGCTGGTGGCCGATGCCGACGATGTTCAGCCGCACGCCCTTGCGCGCGTGTCGGCCAACCGCCATGTTGACGAGACGCCACGCACCGGTCGCGCCGCGCGCCGACTGTCCATCGGTCAGCAAGACGATGTGCGCGGCCTCGCCCGTATCCTGAACGACAGCCTCCATGTCGCCGTAGGCCGCGTCCAGAGCGCTCGCAAGCTGTCCGTCACCGCGCGGATCGAGGCGGTCGACCAGGGCGTGGAGAGCGTGCCGGTCGAAGCTCTGTGACAAGCTCAGCGGCACGGCCACCTCATCGCCGAGAACGACCAGCGACACGCGGTCTCCGGCGAGGACCTGATCGATCATGTAGTGCGCGCTGGCGCGCAGCAGGGCGAGCTTCTCCGGCGAGCGCATCGACTCGGAGTAGTCGAGCACGATCGCGAAGTTCGTCCCGTCGCCGCGCGCGGCCTTGACGGTCGGCGCGGTGACGCGAACGCGCACGGAGACAGTATCGCCCTCGGGCGACACGATCGTGCGGCCGATCCGTACGTCGACACCGAGCATCTGCCCTCCGCCCTGATCGACGACCGGCTCGTTGCTCGGCACGCGGAAGGCCGTGGACGGGTAGTACTCCTGGTACTCGCGGTAGTTGCGCGCGGAGCCAGGTCCGTACCACGGATCCTGGTACTCGACCGCGTTGCCCTCCATCTCCACACCGTGCGTCACCCAGTACAGATCGCGCTTCGGCACCTTGTAAGACCAGGCATCGGCGCCCTTCTCGCTCATGTCGCGTGGCACCTCGCCGCCGACGAGCCCCGGCTCCGGCGAGCGGACCGGCTGAAAGTTCATCAGGGATCGCCGCCGCGGCGCGCTCTGCTCACACGCGGCGAGGAGGAGGCAGGCGGCGATCGACACGGCGACGAGAGAAACCGCTGGAGCTGTCTTCGTCATGGTTCCGGACCTGTTCGGTTGTGACGCCGCGATTCCGATCAATCCGAGATGGACCCGTGCGCATCTCCGGTAGTACATTCGCGGCGTCCCGGCTTGGTTTGACCTTCGACGACGCCGATTATTCGAGATCTATCAGCATGAACCATCGTGCACCGACATGGTACGTCTCACGAACCGCGATCGCACTCTATCTGGCCCTGCTGCTGCTGATGCCGCAAATGGGGCACGCGCGCAATGTGCTGTTCATCGCGGTCGACGACCTCAACGACTGGATCGGCGTCCTCGGCGGGCACCCGCAGTCCCGCACTCCGCGCCTCGACGCCCTCGCGCAGCGCGGCGTGCTGTTCAAGCGGGCGTACTGCTCGGCCCCGGCGTGCAATCCGTCCCGCGCGAGCCTGATGTGCGGCATCCGGCCGTCGACGTCCGGCGTGTATCACAACCCCGATCCGTGGCGCAGGGCGATGCCCGACGCGGTGACGCTGCCGCAGCACTTCATGAAGCACGGCTATGACGCGGCCGGCTGCGGCAAGATCTACCATGGGTCGTTCCCTGACGCGGCCTCGTGGCAGGAGTACCTGAAGAGGCCCGGTGACCCGCTGCCGAAGGGGCGGCCGCTGAACGGTCTTCCGAACACGCGTCACTTCGACTGGGGGCCGGTCGACGTGGCCGACTCGGAGATGGGCGACGCGAAAGTCGTCGACTGGGCGATCGAATACCTCAAACGGGGTCACGACAAGCCGTTCTTCCTCGCCGTGGGCTTCTATCGACCTCACCTGCCGTGGTATGTGCCGCGCGAGTACTTTCGAGCGTATCCCGAGGCCGACGTGACGTTGCCGACCGTTCCCGACGGCGATCTCGACGACGTGCCCGAAGCGGGCGTCCGCATGGCGAAGCCGCAGGGCGATCACGCCCGCGTCCTCAGGAGCGACAATTGGCGCAAGGCGGTCTCGGC
The DNA here is from genome assembly GCA_964392615.1 of uncultured Planctomycetia bacterium. GTDB lineage: Bacteria > Planctomycetota > UBA8108 > UBA8108 > UBA8108 > CAYMRB01. Next base: position 15,177 of record CAYMRB010000008.1, read on the forward strand.
GTACCTCGCGAGTGTCGCGTTCACCGACAAGCAGCTTGGCCGCCTGCTCGACGCGCTCGACGCGACAGGCCTCGCGAAGGACACGGTCATCGTGCTGTGGGGCGATCACGGCTGGCACCTCGGCGAAAAGAAGCACTGGCGCAAGTTCGCGCTCTGGGAGGAGGCCACGCGGGTGCCGCTGATGGTCGTCGCGCCGAACGTGACGCCGAAGGCCGCGACGTGCGAGCGCACGGTCAGCCTGCTCGACCTCTACCCGACGCTCCTCGACCTCTGCGACCTGCCGTCGCGCAAGGAGCTCGAAGGGCGCAGCCTGGTGCCGCTCCTGCGCGAACCGAGCGCCGAGTGGAACCGCCCCGTCATCACGACTCACGGCTTCCAGAACCACGCCGTGCGCTCGGAGCGCTGGCGCTATATCCGCTACGCGGACGGGAGCGAGGAGCTCTACGACCACGAAGCGGACCCGAACGAGTGGACGAACATCGCGTCCCGCAAGGAACACGACAAGGTCAAGGCCGAGCTGGCGGCCTGGCTGCCGAAGAAGAACGCCCCGGCGAAGAAGCGCGGCGCGCAGAGGAAGAAGCAGCAGCAGAACAGGGGCAAGAAGCAGCACGAGCGCCAGAAGCAGAAGAAGCGGCAGAAGGCGTAGGAGCTCCTCATCCGGGCCAGTGACGCGGAGTTGAGCCGCCGCGAAGCGGTCGGATCCAACTCCGCGCGCATGGGCTGCCGTACGAGCGGTCTCGGGAGGCCTCGGAGCCGACTGCCCGGCCAGCCCATGCGCGGGTTGACTTCCGCGAAACCTGCGAAATAATCGCAGATTCGCCAAATCGTGCTCTTCACTTCGGACAGGCCCGCCATGAGCTCTTCCCAGCCGTCTCAGGACAACGACATCGACCTCATGAAGGAGGTCATCTCGCTCTCGAAGCAACGCGGCTTCGTATTCCAGTCGAGCGAGATCTACGGCGGCCTCAAGAGCTGCTACGACTACGGCCCGCTCGGCATCGAGCTCAAGCGCAACGTCATGAACGAGTGGTGGCGCGCGATGGTCCACGAGCGCGAGGACATCGTCGGCCTCGACGCGTCGATCATCATGCACCCGCGCGTGTGGGAGGCGTCCGGGCACCTCGCCGGGTTCTCTGACCCACTCGTCGACTGCCTGGTCTCGAAGGAGCGCTTCCGGGCCGACAAGGCGCCGCGGCCGGAGATCGGCGCGGAGCTGCCGCTGACTTGCGCCGACAAGGGCCAGGCCAAGGCGTACCAGGGAGCGATCCAGGAGCGCTTCGGCATCGAGCTGCGCCGCCAGAAGAAGACGCTCCACGGCATGAAGGTCGTCGACGAGGAGACCGTCGGCTTCTTCGATGGCGACGCCGACGAGCCGGCAGAGAAGTTCCCGTTCCGCGGCTACGTCAGCCCGGCGATCGGCAGCCCGTTCCTGAGCGACGAGCGCCAGTTCAACCTGATGTTCCGCACGAGCCTCGGGTCGGTCGATCCGATCCAGGAGATGGTGGACGCGCTGAAGGGGCGGTCGCTGTCGCAGGACGAGGTGCGCGCGATCGTCGAGGAAAAGATCCGCGCGTCGGCGGTCTACCTGCGTCCCGAGACCGCGCAGGCGATGTTCGTGCAGTTCGCGAACATCCAGAAGTCCCTCGCGATGAAAGTGCCGTTCGGCATCGCGCAGATGGGGAAGAGCTTCCGCAACGAGGTCACCGTCGAGCACTTCATCTTCCGGTCCTGCGAGTTCGAGCAGATGGAGATGGAGTACTTCGTCGAGCCCGGCAAGCAGAAGGAATCGCTCGAATACTGGAAGAACGAGCGGCTCCAGTGGTACCTGCGCTACGCGAACGACAAGAGCAAGTTCCGCCTGCGCAAGCACGAGCCGGACGAGCTGGCCCACTACGCCGACGACTGCTACGACGTCGAGTACGAGTACCCATGGGGATGGGATGAGCTCGAGGGCATCGCGAGCCGCACCGACTATGACCTGCGCAAGCACTCGGAGCACTCCGGCCAGCACCTGACGTACTTCGATCAGGAGAAGGAGAACCCGGAGACCGGCAAGAAGGGCGTCCACTACACGCCGTACGTCATCGAGCCGGCAGCCGGCGCGACCCGCGCCACGCTGATGTACCTCCTCGACGCGTTCGAGTACGACAGCCCGCGGCCGGACGCCAAGGGCAAGGTCAAGAAACGCCGCGTCCTCAAGCTGCACCCGCGTCTAGCGCCGTACAAGGTCGCCGTGCTACCCCTCGTCAAGCGCGACGGCATGCCGGAAAAGGCCCGCGAGATCGTGCAGCAGTTCTTCGCGAACGGCATCAACGCGAAGTACGACGAGCAGCACCAGATCGGCAAGCGCTACTCCCGCCACGACGAGGTCGGCACGCCTTACTGCTTGACCGTCGACGGTGAATCGCTGGAAGAAGGGACCGTGACGATCCGCCATCGCGACACGACCGACCAGGAGCGTATCAAGATCGACGACGCGCTCGAGATCGTGCGCCAGCGGCTCGCGGAGAGCTGAAGAGCACATTAGAGCGCCAAGGAACCGGAGAGGCGTCAATACATGGTCGGCCTACCCACCGAGTTCCGAGCATCCGTCGACAGCTACGCGGGCCCTCTCGACCTCCTCCTCTACCTGATCAAGAAGGACGAGGTCGACATCTTCGACATCCCGCTGTCGGACGTCATCCTGCAGTACCAGATCTACCTCGAGGTGCTGAAGGAAATCGATCCGAACGCGTGCGGCGAGTTCCTCGTCATGGCCGCAAACCTCATGGAGATCAAGTCGAAGCTCCTGCTGCCGCGCGAGGAGCTCGCAGACGACGAGGAGTACGAGGATCCCCGCATCGAGCTCGTGCGCCAGCTCCTCGAGTACAAGAAGTTCAAGGAGCGCGCATTGCTCTTGGAGGATCGCCTCGACGAGCACAAGAAGCGCCACCACCGTCCGCCGGCGGATCCGCCCCCGGACGACGAACCGGCCGGGCCGCTGCCGCTCGGCAACGTCGATGTGTGGGACCTGTTGACCGCGTTCCACCGCATCCAGATCGCGCTCGGCCAGCGCGTGCCGATTCAGGTCGTCCTCGAGGAACGCCCGCTCGAGGAGTTCATGGACGAGGTCGTCGCGACGCTGCGCTCCGCCGAGGGGCAGACGGCGCTCTTCGACGATCTCTTCCTCGGCGCGCGAACGCGCCAGGAAGCGATCGGCTACTTCCTCGCGGTCCTCGAGCTCGCGAAGCAGTACCGCCTCGTCGCGACGCAGGGCGGCGCCAGCGACATCATCCACGTGCGCCTGCGCGCCGATGAGGAGATGGCGCGACTGCAACGCGAAGAGCGTGAGGACGAGCCGCTTCGACCGCCGAGCCCCGAGTCGGAGGGGCTGCTCGGCGCGCAGCCGGAGACTCCTCCTGAGCCCGCCGCGCAGCACCTGCTGGCGGTGCCCGATCCCGACAGCGCGTCGACACCGGCAGGTGGCGACGGCGGGGACGCCGCCGCGGCGGACGAGGAGGACCGTTGAGAATCGTCTTCATGGGATCGGGACCGTTCGCGCTCCCGACGCTCGACATCCTCGCGCGCCCGGACGCGAAGCACACGCTCGCCGCCGTCGTCACGCGCCCCGACCGGCCCGGGCGCCGCGGCCGCAAGCTCCTCCCGACACCGGTGAGGGCGCGCGCCGCCGAGCTCGGCATCGAGTGTCGCGCCCCAGAGTCCATCAACGACCCTGCGGTCGTCGATGAGCTGCGGTCGCTGGACGCCGACCTCTTCCTGGTCGCCGACTTCGGGCAGATCCTTCGTGACGACGTGATCGGAGCGCCCCGCATCGGGACGTTCAACCTCCACGCCTCGATCCTGCCGCTCTACCGCGGCGCGGCGCCGGTGGCGTACGCTCTGCTCGCCGGCGAGACGCGAACCGGCGTGACCCTGTTCCGCGTCGAGCGCGGCCTCGACAGCGGACCCATCGTCGCGACGACCGAGGTCGACGTCGATCCGGAAGAGACCACTGGCGAGCTCGAGGCTCGACTCGCCATCGACGCCGCCGGTCTGCTCGAACGCGCGCTCGACGCGTTCGCCGACGGCAGCTTCACCGAAACGATTCAAGACCACGACGCGGCGACGCGCGCACCGAAGTTGACCAAGGAGGGCGGTCGGCTCGACTTTGACGCCGAGGCGGCCGTCGTCCGCGACCGCGTGCGCGCCCTGAACCCGTGGCCGATCGCCAGCGCGTGGCTGTTGCGAGAGGGACGGGAGGCGCAACGCACCGCTTTCCTGCGCGTACGAACGCTCGACAGCGACTCGGCGGCTCCGTGCGATGCGGACAGCGCGCACAGCGCTCCGCCGGGCACCGTCGTCGAAGTGACGAAGAAGGGCTTCGTCGTCGCGTGTCGCAACGGCTGCGTACGCATCGTCGAATTGCAGCGGCCGGGAAAGCCGGCCATGGCGGCGGCTGCGTGGATCAACGGCAACCCGATCGCCGTCGGCGATCGCTTCGTACCCTCGCTCGAGGAAGTCGAATCATGACGCAGCGATCGGACGGCCCGCACCGAAGGGGTCAAGACAGGTATCACGGCGACGACTCGCGGCAACGGACCACGGTCCGTCGTGCGGCCATCGACACGTTGATCGCGGCGGAACAGCCGGGTCGCTTCGTGGACGATCTCCTCGCGGAGAGGATCATCGCATTCGAGCGACGCGACCGGCATCTGCTGCAGGAGATCGCGTACGGCGCCACGCGCCACCAGAACACGCTCGACCGACTGCTCAAGTCCTACCTGAAGCTGCCGGTGACGAAGCAGCGCCCGCCTGTACGCGAAGCGTTGCGGGTGGGGGCCTACCAGCTCGTCTACCTGGCGCGCATCCCGGCGCACGCCGCAGTCAACCAGACCCTCGAGGCGATGAAGACGCTCGAGGGCGTCGGCAAACGCGACGTCGGTTTCGTCAACGCCGTGCTCCACCGGCTGTCGACCGACATCGTGCGGAAGTCCGAGGATCCGCCGGAGAGCCGCGACGACCCGAATGTGCTGCCGATTCGCCTCGGCGCGTGTCACTTCAGCCGGCCGGTGTTGCCGCTCTACACGCTGGACCCGATCGATCACCTCAGCGTCAAGTACTCGTGTCCGCGCTGGCTCGTGAGGCGTTGGTCAGCGCGGTTCGGCGAGGAGGAAGCGCGAGCGCTGTTCGAGTCGAACAACCGCGTGCCGCCGGTAACCGCTCGCATCACCGCCCGCGCGCCGTCACGGCAGGAGGTCATCGAGAGCCTGACCGCGCAGGAGTTCACGTGCGAGGAGACCGACATCGAGGCGGCGATCGTGCTGCGCGGCGGCGATCTCCGCGAGGCCGACGCGCTGCGGGAAGGTTGGGTGCAGATCCAGGACCTGACCGCGCTCGAGATCGGCCAGGCGCTCGCGCCGCCGGCGACGGCACGTGTGCTCGACCTGTGCGCCGCGCCGGGCGGCAAGGCGACGCAGCTCGTCGAGGTGCTCGACCCGGAGAGCGGCAAGCTCGTCGCAGCGGAGCGCAGCGAGGACAGGCTCGGGCCCGTGCGCGAGAACCTCGAACGAACAGGGCGATCGAACTGGACCGCGGTCACGGTGCCGGAGAATCCGGCCGAGGTCGATCTCGGCGAGCGCTTCACGCATATCCTCGCCGACGTGCCGTGCTCGAACTCGGGCGTGCTCGCACGGCGTCCGGACGCGCGGTGGCGGGTACGCCGCGAGGACCTCGAGCCGCTCGTCGAGCTGCAGAGCGGTCTCCTCGATGCCGCGATCCGGCACCTCGAGCCGGGCGGTCGACTCGTCTACTCGACGTGCTCGATCGAGCCCGAGGAGAACGAGGAGCGCATCGCCGACTGCCTGCAGCGTCACCCGGATTTGACGGAGCTCGCGACCAAGGCATTCCTACCGCACCGCACGGCGGGCGACGGCGGATTCTACAGCCTGCTGGTCAAGGCGAGCGGCTAGCTCCGGCGGGGGGACCGGAGCGACCCCGAGTCGTAAGCTGCTCTAAAATAGGGCTTTCCGGCCATGTCGTACGCTCTCCACGGCCCGACCCAGAGTCATGGAAATGCGACAGCTAAACACGACAGCGCGGCGTCGCCTTTCTCGCGACTGCCGCTGGCGGTATCTTGCGCGCCGCAGCCGCACCGCGGCGCGCGCGGGTGCCTTCGTCAGTGAGTGAGACTGGGCGAGAGGGCTAGCAGCCCGTCCGACCCGCCTCACTCGAGACGTTGCCGCGCCTCCATGAGCGCGAAGCCGAGGAGGTTGAGCCCGCGCCACTTCTCCGGCTGCTCCGCGTGCGGATGGTCGCGGGAGAGCCCGATGCCCCAGACGCGGTCGCGAGGGCTCGCCTCGACGAGCACGCGGCTGCTGGTACCGACGAGAAACTCGCGCAGGGCGTCGTTCTGGCCAAACTTCGCGACGCTGCCGCGGACGACGATCTCGAAGCGGTTCGCGTCCCAGACCGATTGATCGAAAGCCGACACGCAGCGGCCGAGCTGCTTCGCCGCGCCGGGATGGGGCGCGGCGAGGATCTTCGCGAGCGTCGCGTCGTCGCCGAAGAGCCGCGCCTTTTCGGCCATCATCCAGTGCTCTGCCGTGGAGTATCGGACGCCGTCGATCTCGAACTCGGCGGCATACCACTGGCTGAGACAGATCGGCCCGACGGACGACACCCGGTCACCTCGCGGCGGCTCGTGTCCCCAGAAGAGAACGTACTTCGCGCGCGCGCCGCCGCGCAGACAAGCGACGAGTGCGTCGACGTCACGCGCGTCGCGCGGCAGTTGGCTCGAGTCTGGCATGCGCAGATTCTATCGCCTGCGATCGCTGTCCGCACAGAGCGAGCGGGCGGCCTGCCGATACCTTCGTCAGTGAGTGAGATGGGGTGGGGTCGAGATACGTACGCGGAACATGGCCTGGCCGACGAACGACGCGACGGCGCGAGAGGCTCCGACACGAGAGGCGCCGCCGGACGCGCACCTCCTGCCGGCGAACTCGATGATCGGCCCGTACCGCGTCGATCATGTCCTCGGCGAAGGCGGGTTCGGCATCGTCTATCGCGCGCAGCAGGAAGAGCCGGTTCGACGCCAGGTCGCCATCAAGGTCATCAAGCGCGGCATGGAGACGCCGCAGGTCGTGGCCCGGTTCGAGCGGGAGCGCGACGCGCTGGCGCGGCTCGACCACCCCGGCGTGTGTCGGGTATGGGACGCCGGCGTCACCGCATGCGGACGTCCGTACTTCGTGATGGACTACGTCGACGGCGCTCCGATCACGGAGTATTGCGATCGTCGACGTCTCGGCATCGCCGCGCGGCTCGAGCTCTTCGTTGCAGTCTGCGACACGGTGGGGTACGCACACGGCCAAGACATCGTCCATCGCGACATCAAGCCGCAGAACATCCTCATCGCCGAGATCGACGGCCTGCCGCAGCCGAAGGTGATCGATTTCGGGGTCGCGAAGGGTCTCGTCGAGCGGCCGCTGTCGAAAGACGATCCTCCGACGGTCGATGGGCAGCTTCTCGGCACGCCGGAATACATGAGCCCGGAGCAAGCCGCCGGCGGTGCCGGAGGCGTCGATGAGCTGACCGACGTCTACTCGCTCGGCGTCGTGCTCTACGAGCTCTTGGTCGGCGCGTTGCCGCTCGATCTCTGCGCACGGCCTCTCGATGAGGCGCGGCTGGTCGTGCGGTATCAGGAGCCGCTGCGGCCGAGCGTCCGCGTCCGAGCGCTCGGCGACGAGACCGATCGCGTCACGATGGCTCGGTCGGCGGAGCTGCACGCGCTGTCGCGACGGCTGCGGGGAGATCTCGACTGGATCGCGATGCGCGCGCTCGAGAAGGACCCCGCGCGGCGATACGACTCCGCGATCGCGCTCGAACGAGACATCGACCGCCACCTGCGACGACTGCCGATCCAGGCGCGCTCGCCCGGGCGGCTCCGCAGAGTGCGCAAGTTCGCCTCGCGCCATCGCGGCGCCATGGCAGCCTTCCTGGTCATCGTCGGCACGCTCGCCGCGGGCGCCTTCGGCACGACCCTCGCGATGCTCCGCGCGCGCACCGCGGAGGCGCAAGCCGAACGCGAGGCCGCTCGCACGAGAGACGCGCTGACCTTCCTCGAGTGCGCACTCGAGCACTTCGAGCTCGCGGTGACACGACGCGTCCGAGAGCACGGCACGACCGACCGCGAAACGATGGCGGCGCGCTTCAAGCTCGCCCGAGCGCTCGTCGCGCTCGGGCGCACGGACGACGCGCGCCGACATCTGGAAGGGCTCCTCGCCGACCAGCGGCGGGTGCTGGGCGAGCAGCACCTCGACACGACGGCGACGGCGGGGGCGCTGCGTCAGCTCGAGGAGCGCGAGTAGACCGCCCGCGCGCATTTGGACAGACGCGGCACCTTCGCCGCCTCAGACGATCGCGCGTCGCACGCTCGCGACGTACGCCTCGCTCGACGCGGCCTCCGTCCAGCTGACGACGCCGTCGAAGTCGATCGACACCGGCCACACGGTCGCGCCGAGCTCCTCCGCGCGACGAATGCACTCGCGCCGGCAACCCGGCCGCGCATGAACGAGCAGGAAGCCACCGCCTCCGGCGCCGCATGTCTTGCGGCCGAGGATCAGTGCCTCGAGCGCGGTGCGATAGCGGCGGTGGTCGTCGCTGTCGCAGCTCGGGTGGAGCGCGTAGAGGTGATCGCACGACGCGTCGAGCGCGCGGACGTATCCGTCGAGGTCGCCGGACTCGAGCGCCGCGGACATCTGCTCGGCCGCCGCGCGCAGGTCGAGCATCGCGCGCACCGTCGGCGAATCCGGCAGCGCGTACGAGTTCTTGATGTCCTCGTGGATCGAGCCGGAGACGTGCGCGGCGCCCGTGTAGATCAACAGCGACGAGTGTTCCAACGTCCGCAGCGTATCGGAGCTCGTCTCGACGCGGTGGGGGACCGTGCCGCCGCCGCGAACGTACTCGAGCCGGTTGATGCCGCCGAGCGCCGCGCCGTAGGAATCCTGGTTGCCGCCGGGATAGCCCAGGTCGGCGCGCTCGACGGCGTTGGCGACCTCTGCGATCTCGGCTTGCGAGCGCGATCGACCGTACAGCCGATCGAGCGCCCCGACGATCGCGACACCGATGGCGCCGCTTCCGCCGAGGCCGCTTCCGGGAGGCACGTCCGACTCGGTGACGAGCAGGACGGAGTCGCCCTCGGGCACGAAGCGACGAACGAACGCCGCGAGGAACTCGGGCTGCTGATCCGCCGGCATCGCGTCGACCGAATCGGCGACGAAACCGCGGCGCAGGTCGGCGGCCCAGACGACGATGCCCGACCCTGGGGGCAGGCGTTCGGCGGTGGCCCAAGCGTGACGCTTGACCGCGAAGTTGACGACCATTCCGCCGTGCTCGACGGAAAACGGCGGCGCGTCCGTCCCACCGCCGGCGGGATCGACGCGCACGGGAGCTCGTGCACAGGCTTTCATGATGCGGACATGGTAGCGCGACGCGGTGGGGAAGTCAGGGCTCGCTATCCGATCACCGTCCCCGACGTCGCGATCTCGTCTCGCAGCCGCGACAGGAACCGCGTATCGATCGTCGTGCCGGCGCGCGTCAGCTCGAGCTGGATCGGCTCGCGGTCGACGTCGCGGCCGCCTTCGCACGCGACGACGATCTCGGCCATCAGCCGACCGATCACCGGCGCGGTCTTGAACGACGAGCCGCTCGTGCCGATCGCGACGTAGTAGCCCGGCAACGCAGTCCGATCGACGATCGGGTACCAGTCCTGCACCGTGACGTCGTACAGCGCGGTCAGGCCGCGCGCCGGGCCGAGGCGCAGCGCAGGAAAGCGCTTCATCAGCCGGTAGCACTGCCGCTCGCGATACTTCGCCGTCAGGTTCTCCTGGTAGTCGTCGGGATCGTCGACCCAGTCGAACTCGTCGCACGTCGGATCGGTCGTGCCCGCGATGAGATCGCGCCCGTTCGCCTCCGGCCGACAGTACACGCCGCCGTCGATGTCGCCGAGAACCGGCACCGGTGTGGCGCCGGTCTCGTCGTCGACGATCGGATTCGCGAGCGTATGAACCTCGCGGCGCAGCGGCCGCGTCTCGAGCTCGAGATCGATGCCCGCGAGCTTCAGGATGCACCCGGAGTGCGGGCCCGCGGCGTTGATGACGACGTCCGCGTCGATCGGCCCACCGTCCTTCAGGTCGAGCCGAAACCGCGCCGCGCCACCGGCATGCGAGGTCTCGGTCGCGATGCCGACGACCTCGCTGCGCAGCGCGAACCGCACGCCCTCGCGCTCGCCCGCGGCGCGCAGGTTCTGTGTCGCGAGGCCGGGCGAGACGATGAAGCCGGAGTCCGGCTCGAACACCGCGCCTTCGATCATGCGACCCGTCGGATCGAAGAACGCGTCGTCGTCGAGCGGCCGAGGGGGAAAGTTCGACGCGGTGTCGAAGAACGGGAAGCGCGCGGCGACGTCGTCGGCCGTCAGCACCTCGTGAGGCACGCCGAGGCGCCCCATCTCCGCCGTGACGGCTTCGGTGCTCTCGTCCATGCGCGGCGGGATGAACAGCATCCCGGGTCGCCGAAACTCGGCGAGGTCATCGTCGATCGGTCCGAGCCACTCGCCCCACTCCGCCCAGATGCCCGCGGCCTCGTGGGCCATCGCGATCATGCCCGGCTGCGCGTAGAAACGCCGCACGATGGCGCACGACGCGGACGTCGAGCCGTGACCGACCGCTCCGTGTCGATCGATCACGGTGACCTCGTCGACACCGCGGCGCCGCAGCTCGAGACCGATCGCGCAGCCGATCACTCCGGCGCCGACGACAGCCGCTCTCATCGCTTCCTCACCTCTTCACGGTTCTTCCGACACTCAGTTCTTCGCGGTCTTGCCGCCGATCGCCCAGACGATCGCGTTGCGCAACAGACGGTTCATCGGCTCCGCGTCGAAGTCCTTCGGGCACGCGAGCGACGTGTAGAACACGCGTCCGCCGTGCTTCGTGCGATTCGTCCACGCGACCGGCTCCGGCGCCTTGCCCTCGATCGAGCCGATCAGCAGCGCCGATGCCGACAGTCCGAGCGGACTCGCCTTGTAGAGCGATCCCGTGCCGACGAAGCTCGCGACGTCAACGCCGCGCAAGATCTCGTGCTGGCCAGCGCCGGGAGCGACCTCGAGACGCACGTTCGGACCGCGCCCCCAGTGACCGGTGTAGTTGCCGCCGATGACGTCGCGGTCGAACTCCGGCCAATCCGCGAGACCGTCCGGGGCGCGCTTGCCGCGCACCGAGAACGCGTGGCTCGACGTGCGCACGGCGACGAGCGCCTTGCCCTGACGCACGTGCTCGCGCAGCAGCTCCATCTTCGCCTTCGGCAACAGACGGCGACGCGCGCTGAGCAGTACGACATCGGCGTCGCGCACGACCTCGATGCCGGGCAGGTCGTTGCGCTCCTTCTCCAGCGCATGGACGTAGCTGACCCGAAACTCCTTGCCGAGGTGCTTCAGCGCGAACGCGGGCAGCGTGCGGTTCGTCTCGTACTCGCGCTCCGCCATCACGACGACCGCGTGCGGGCGCTTGTCGCCGCCGAAGCGGAACGGCTTGCCGCCGATGATCTGATCGCTCGTGATCGTCGGGCACACGAACTTCTCGATGTGCGCGACGATCAGATCGGTTCCCGTGAAGTGGCTGACGTACGGCGCGCGCTGCGGGTTGTACATCGTGTCGGTCATGTCGCGCATCAGGACGACGTTCTTGCCGTTCTTCGCCATCTGACGCAGACCGAACGGTCGACCGAGAACGCACATGTTCGTGTGGACCCCGACCAGGACGACGTTCTCGAGGCCGCGCTGCTCGAGGATGCTCCAGACCTCTTCGCCGTTGTCGCTGATGTAGTCGGCGTCGCGGATCTCGATCGCGTCCATCTGCGACTTCCACGGAGCACGCGGGTTTCTGCCCTTGGCCTCGAGCTCCTTCGCCCACTTCGCGTGCTCGGCAGGATCGTCGTCTTCGCCGCCGTCGGATTGGTCGATCGGATACTCGCCTTTCTCCTCGGCGGGAATGCGATGGCACCACTTGCCGATGTCCTTCGGCAGCTCCTTCGCCCGCGGCGTCTGCTGCGCACGACGACGCGCAGGGTGGTCGCGATAGGCGTCCATACAACTGCTCGGTGCGTGGATGATCGTCGCACCGCGCTCACGGGCCGCGATGAGCACGCGGTTCATTCGCGGCGCCATCTCGCCGCCCCGCCGCGTCGCGTTCAGGCAGTGGTGGAGGTCCCACATGTCGCAAACGATGAACGCGGTGCGACGCGCGTCCCACGTCTGCTTCTCGGTCAGCGTGTGATAGCGTCCGGTGCCGGGAGCAGTCTCCGTGCGACGACGCAGGCTCAGCGACCACTCGCTCCCTTCGTCCGCCGAAGCCATCGTGCCGACAGCGACCAGGACGCAAACGGCCATCGCGTGTGTGGGGTTCATTTCGTTCTCCGCTGCGCTCTATCCGAATCGAGGCCGCGCTGTCGTCGAGCGCGGGCGCCTTTGATTGTCGCAGACCGGTGTGGCTTCGAGAAGACGGACGTCGCGGAGTCCGCTGTCGCGGAGTTGAGCTGCCGCGAAGCGGTCAGCCTCCAAATTCGCGGGCATGGGCTGCCGGAAGCCGATGTCGAGGGCTTCGGCAGGCGTGGTCAGTCCATGCCCGGTTTCCATCGTGTCACGCCTCTGCGAGAATCGACGCAGCCCAAAGGCAGCTGTCGTGTCGACAGTCGTCGCGACGGCACGAGAAACGAGGACAAACGACGATGACGGCGACGGCGATGAACGTGCGCAGGGGGCTGACACTTCTCGGGACCTTTCTGATCGCACTGTGCTGTGACTCGGTGGCGGCAGGGGCCGACAAGCAGCCCGTGAAGGTGTTCATCCTGATGGGGCAGTCCAACATGGTGGGCATGGGCGACATCACCGGCGGCGGCTCGCGGTGGGGCAAGCAATTCACCGACCCGGTGCTCTCCGTCTACGCCGGTACGTATTCGCCCGAGACCGACTACGACCGCGCGACGCCGATCCAGACGATGAAGCTGGCGGCGTTCGGTGGCGTCCGGCCCACACCGTACGCCGGCGGCGGGACTCGCGTGGTGCGCGGCCACGTCCGAATGGATGCGACCGGCGTCTATCGATTCAGGCCCGGCTATCAATCGTCGACCCACAACATCATGGAGGTCGACGGCAAGGAGGTGCATCGAAGAGAGGTCGGCAAGGATCCGGTGTACACCGACATCCGGCTGACCGCCGGCAAGAAGGTGCCGTTCAAGATCACCTACCTGACCGATGCGGCCGACGGCCTGGGCTGGGTTCAGCGAACCGACATCCCGGGAACGCTCGAGACGGTCGTCAGGAAGGACGGCAAGTTCCCGCACCTGATCGACGCGAAGGGCCGGTGGACCGTACGAGATGACGTGACGTACAAGGGCGTGATCTCCGCGACGGGACAGGGCCCGCTGACCGTCGGCATCCAGGGCAACACGATCGGCCCGGAGCTGGGATTCGGGTTCGTCGTGGGCGACTACTGCGACGAGCCGGTGCTGATCATCAAGGCGTCGATCGGCAACCGGAGCCTGGGGTGGGACATCCTGCCGCCCGGGAGCGAACGGTTCACGCACGACGGCAGGGTCTACGCCGGCTACAAGGACTCGCCGGACTCCTGGCCCGAGGGCACGAAGCCGAAGCCGATCAATTGGTACGCCGGAAAGCAGTACGACGATTTCGTCAAGGCGACGCACGAGGTGCTCGACGGCTTCGACAAGCTGTTTCCCGCCTATAAGGGCCGGGGCTACGAAATCGCCGGCTTCGCGTGGTGGCAGGGACACAAGGACGGGAACGCCGCGCACGCGGGTCGCTACGAGCAGAACCTCGTTCACCTGATCAAGACTCTGCGCAAGGAGTTCGACGCTCCGAAAGCGCCCTTCGTGCTCGCGACCATCGGGTTCGGCGGCTGGGAGATGGCAGGCCCTCACCTGACCGTGGCCAACGCGCAGCTGGCCGTCAGTGGAGAGAAGGGCAAGTACCCGGAGTTCAAGGGGAACGTGCGGACCGTCGAGATTCGCGACTACTGGCGCGCGGTCGAGGTGTCGCCGCGGAACCAGGGCTACCACTACAACCGCAACGCGGAGACCTATATGCTTGTCGGCGAGGCCCTCGGACGCGGGATGGTCCAGCTCCTGAGCCGAAACAAGAAGTGATCGCATGTCGGCCGCCCGAACGCTCATCCTCGCCACGGCGCTCGTCGCGACAGCGGGTTGCGCCGGGCCGTACGAGTACCGCTACGAGTACCGCGTCAGCCGGCTCGATGAGATCGGCGCCAAGCTGTACGAGGGCACGGCTCTGAACCGCGACGACCGCGCCTTCCTGAGTCGGGAGTTCTCGTCGACGGATGTCTCGTTCGGCAACGTCTGGTTGCGACGAGAGGAGCTACTCGAGCGATACGAGCGCCACAAGCAGGAGATGGAGCGCCTGCGGCGAGAGCAGGACGACGAGGAGTGGCGTCGACGGGACCGCGATCCCTGGACCGGCCACCCGCAATTCTACCGCCGCAGAGGGCGTCACTGACGAGGGCCCGCGTCGGCCGACTCGCCGCCCTGATTCTTCAACGGACTGCTAACAGTCCGTCTTCGAGGTAGCCGGCGGATTGAGCAGCCGGAACACGCCTCGTACGACGCTGCGCGGAATCCACCTCGTCGCCATGAGAAGCGCACGGTTCAGGAATCCCGGCACGACGACGCGCTGGCCGCGCTCGAGCCCTCGGAAGCCGGCGCGCGCGACCGTCATGGCGTCGAGGCGGCGCAGCCGGAACAGCCACGATTCGCGCGTTCCCGCAGCGGCCGAGAAACCCGTCGCCGTCGGTCCGGGGCACAGACACGTCACGCGAATGTCGCTGTCGCGAAGCTCGTCCGCGAGTCCGAGCGTGAACGACAGGACGTAGGCCTTCGTCGCAGCGTAGACCGCCTTCGTCGCGAGCGGATGGAACGCCGACGATGATGCGACGTTGAGGATTTCGCCCCGCGGCGCTCGCAGCAGGGTGGGCAGCAACGCGCGGGTGAGCTCGGTCAGCGCGCTGACGTTCACGCGGAGGACGTCGAGCTGCTGCTCCGAGGAGAGCTCGGCTACGGGTCCCGTCGCGCCGATGCCGGCACAGTTGACGAGCGCCGTGATGTCGACGCCGGCCGCACGGACTGCGCCGAGGAGCGTCGCGACCGCGTCCGGCTCGGTCAGGTCGACGGCAATGGCCCTCGCCGCGACGCCGTACTCACGTTGCAGCTCCTCGGTCACCGCGTCCAGACGTGTCGCGTTCCGCGCGACGAGGAGGAGGCGGTAGCCGGCGGCCGCGAAGACCCTGGCGAACGCGTGACCGATGCCGGCTGAGGCGCCGGTAATCAGAGCTGCGCGTTCGTTCGTGTCCATGTCGAGCGATCAGTCGATCGGCGGGTCCGCCTCGACGACGGGGCCCGACGACGACCAGCGGATGACGCCGTCGGTATAGATGGCGAAGAACCGATCCCCGTCGACACCGGGCGTCGCGGGGTTCGCGCGGATGCGATACGAGCGCTGGTTTGTTCCCGGCATCCAGTTCTGGATGAAGAGGTAGTTGCGCTTCGTCACCCCGCCGCCAGGATCGTCGACGAACCCGTCGAGGAAGCCCGCCTCGTCCAGCTCCGACACATCGGGGTAGCTCGCAAACCGCATGCGGTACATCGTCATCGCGCCCTGGATCGCCCGCAAGGCGTGGATGGCCGCCGCTTCGTTCGACGATCGCCGCGCACTCGACATCGCCGGAAACGCGACCGCGGCGAGGATCCCGATGATCGCGATCGTGATCATCAGCTCGATCAGTGTGAAGCCCTGCCGACTATCGGACTTCTCGGACATATCGGATCTCCCACGGCCTCCGTCGATCCGGTCTATATCGCTCTCGGGACCAGCCGCACGACTGGTTCTCCCCCCAGCGAGAATACGATGGCGGCGGCGCTCCTGGCAATCAGGGCTGCTTCGGAACGGGCATCCTCGGAGCCCGTCGAAGCGGGCGACGCGGCGTCCTCCGCACGTCGCATCTCTCCGTCCCCTCTTCGTCGACCCAGCAACAGATCACGGCGCGCACATACAGGCGAGGAGGCGGCCCCGGCGCACCGCAGGCGAGAAACGAGTGCCGTGGGGCCTCGCGGATCTCGATCTCGGTCCCGTCGAGCCGGGGCAGAGTCGTGCTCTGCGCGGATCTTCCTTCGCGGTGGAAATCCGACAGCATCGCCCGCACCGCGATGCCTTCCGTCGCGTCCAACGGCACGCGGGGATCCGCATCCCAGGGACCCCGCGTTCGATCGAAGTAGTGAACGGCACCGTCCTTACAGTGCCGGACGACGCCGACGACCAACGCGAGCAGCACCAGGACGACGGCTTTCCTCCAGGAGCGAGTCATGAATCACATCGCGAACTCGCGACCGATCTCGGTGAGCAGCTCGAGGTTCTCCGACGGCGTCGGCGGTGCGACCGAGCACGCCGACGCGAGGATGAACCCCTCCATCTGGCGCGCGGCCTCGAGGATTCGCGTCACGTCGGTGCGCACGGTGTTCGCATCGCCGCGCAGCAGCGTGTTCACCGGGTCGATGTTCCCCTTGATGAAGATCTTCCCGGTCAGCGCCGCCACCGCGTCCTCGATCTCGACGTTGCCCAAGGGCGGCGGATCGAGGCACTCGATGCCCGACACGCCCGCCTCGCACAGGAGGTCGAGTCGATCGCCGATCATGCCGCACGTGTGCGTGTAGATGTGACCGCCTTCCGCGCGCACGGCCTTCGCCAATCGGCTCTCGTACGGCTGGATGAACTCGATGTACATCTCGCGGCTGAGAAACGAGCCGCCGGCGAACGGACTCGAGACCTTGATCGCATGCGCTCCGCGCCGCACCTGAGCCACGGCGAGCGCGATCGACCACTCGGTCGTCTTCTCGAGCACGGCGCAGCAGCGCTCGGGATCGTCGAGGAGCGCGATCAGCGCTTCCTGCATGCCGATCAGATTGACGAAGTGGTCGAACGGCGAGCGCACCTCTCCGTGCACGGAGTACTCGTCGCCGACCGCAGCGACGACGCGGTCGAACGCGCCGAACAGGCTGTCGCTGTAGCCGTCCGGATCACCGATCGGGATGGTCGCCTTGGCCGTCTGAAACGTGCGGAAGCTCTCGGGCGCCCAGCCGAGCAGGTCGTCGAGGTCGAGCTCATCGAGCGTCGGCCGCGCGAAGTCCGGCGCCGGCTTGTAGTACACGTCGTCGTCGCGCGTGCACTCGACGCGGCTGCCGTCGTGCAGGTACAGGGTCGGTACTTCCGCGTCGCGGTCGATGCGCTCGGCGAGATCCACCAGACCGCGCACGCGACCCGGCTTGTGCACCAGCACGCCGTCGTGGTCGTACTTCTGGCGCATGCGCAGCAAGCAGCTGGTCCAGACCTCGTCGTCGGTGTGGTAGTCGATCGGGTGCACGCCGGTCTGGATGACCGTGTGGCCGTTGGCCAGCTGACACATGACCGGGACGCGTTCGGTCTTCTCGCGCCGCATGGCACGGTCGACCAGGTCCTTCGACGACGGCATTCGGACTGTCTCCGTGGGTGGATTCGTGAGAGCCCGCCAGCGGGCTCCGCGCACGATGCCTCAATCCCGCACGATCGGCAACAAGATCCGCGATGGCGTCGAGCCGCCGAGCAGGATCGTGTTGCGAGCGACGAGAGGTGCCGCGCTGCGGCCGGGTGTGCCGATCGGCCGATTCGGGTTGGCCTCGGAGCGCGGAAAGTTCGAGCTCGTGACGGAGACGCGAATGCGATGGCCGACGGCGAAGACGACGCTCGTCGACCAGAGGTCGACCTCGACCTCGCGGGCCTTTCCCGGAATGAGTGGCTCGACGCGGGTGAAGTCGTCGCTGATGCCGGCGCGACGGATGCCGTCGGCGATCAACACGCTGCGGCCGTCCGGGTAGACGTCGCACAACCGCACGACGACATCCGTATCGCGGCGATCGGACTTCAAGAAGACGCGCGCCGTGATGCGACCGGTGACCTCGATCTCGTCGGAAAGCGGCGCGCTCGTGAAGACGAGCACGTCATCGCGGGCCTCGATCTCGCGCTGATCCTTCGGGCCGGCCTCGATGACGAGATTGCGACCGCCGACGGTCGGACACGGGTCGGCGGGGTCGTACTCGTACGACAGCCCCCGCGCCGCAGGCTTCGCATCGGCCGACAAGGCCCCTTCAGCGCCGAGGTACCACGCAGCGTTCGTGGCGCGCGGCGGCCAGCTCGCGGCCGTGCGCCACACGTTGCCGCTCGACGCGCTCCCGTCGAGCGGCCCCATCACGTAGTAGGCGACCGCGGGAATCTCGTCAGCGTTCTTCGCCGCCTTCGCGCCGTCGCCGAGGTGCCGCTCGAACCACTGGCGCGCGCCGAAGCCGTCGGGCAGGCGCCGCGCCGCGCGCGGCAGGCGGAATTCGCCGAACTGGCTCCTGCCCTGCCCGCCGTGCGTCCACGGTCCCATGACGAGCTTCTGCCGACCGCGCGCACCGTCGCCGCCGCGCAGCTGACGACTCGTGAAAGCGTCGATCGTGCCTTGGCAAAACGTGTCGTACCAGCCGCCGAAGTGAATCGCCGGCACGCGGACCCGTGCCGCGGTACGGACGGCATCGAAGCCTCTCCAGTAGTCGTCGTACAGCGGATGGGCGAGCGTCTTGGCGAGCGAGTCCGGATGGAAGCCGTTCCCCTGAAGCCATCGTTCGACCTGGCTCTTGCGCAACGCGCCTCCCTGATACGCGGCGTGGTGATACTGGCTTGCTGCCGCGACCAAGACGTACTGGCAGCGCAACGCCGCCGGACGCGTCGGCGCGAGGAGCAGCTGCGTGATGCCCATCGCCGATGCGCCGACCGTGCCGATGCGTCCGTTGCAGAACGGCTGCTTGGCCAGCCACTCGACCGTGTCGTGACCGTCGCGAAGGTCGCCCCAGCCGTCGCTCTCGAAGGCCATTCCTTTGCCCTCCGAGTCGAATCGACCGCGCGTGTCCTGAATCGCCACGGCGAAGCCCCAGCGAGCCCACGAGCCATTCTCCTCGCCGTATTGCGTCCGCCCGTACGGCGTGCGCACGAGGATGCACGGCAAGCCCTTGGCGTCCGGAGACGGGAGATAGACGTCGGTCGCCAGACGCACACCGTCGCGCATCGGCACGCGATACGTGTCGACGGCCGGCGGCGCCGCGGCGACATCGGCCGTGATCGCCGACACAGACGCGAGGAGAAGGTGAGTGACGATAGTGCTCGTAGCGAAGTAACGAGGTCGTTTCATGCGGCAAGTCCCTCTGGACGAACGATTCACTGTATCCGACGTCACCGCGGTCCAGAAGGTCCGGTTTCGAGGGTCTCACGAGGTGAACAGCATGCGCACTCTCACGGCGACGCTCGCGTCGATCATTCTCTCGACGACTCTCGGCAACGCGGCCGAGCTCTGGGTATCGGCGAACGGCGACGACACGGCTCCCGGCACGCGCTCGCAGCCTGTCGCCACGCTCGAGCGCGCGCGCGACGCGATCCGCGCGTTGAGGAAGCGCTCGGGGCTTCCCGCCGGCGGCGTCACGGTCTGGATCGGCGCCGGCGTCTACGAACGCACCGCGCCGTTCGAGCTCGACGCGCAGGACTCGGGCACGGCCGACGCACCGATCGTCTACCGCGCCGTCGACGGCGCCGCGGTGCGCCTCGGTGGCGGCCGCGCCATCCGCGATTGGCGCAAGGTCGACGACGCGAAGACGCTCGCTCGCCTCGATGACGCCGCGCGCGGCAAGGTCCTCCGCGCCGACCTCCGCGCGGCCGGCGTCGCTGATCTCGGCACCGTCGCCGGCAGGGGCCGCCGCCTCGAGGTGTTCTTCGACGACGAGCCGATGCAGCTCGCGCGCTGGCCGAACGAAGGCTTCGTGCGCACCGGAGACGTCGTGGGCGCGAAGCCGCACGTCGTGCACGGCATCCGTGGCAACAAGGAGGGCAAGTTCACGTTCGACGGCGACCGTCCGCTGCGGTGGAGGTCGGAGCCGGACGCTTGGCTGCACGGCTACTGGTTCTGGGACTGGTCGGACGCGTACCAGAAGATCGCATCGATCGACGCCGACAAGCGCGTGCTGTCGACCGTGCCGCCGTACCACGGCTACGGCTATCGCAAGGGGCAGCGCTACTACGCGCTCAATCTGCTTTCGGAGCTCGACCACCCCGGAGAGTGGTACGTCGACCGCGATACGGCGACGCTGTACTTCTGGCCTCCGGCGCCGATCCCCTCCGGAAGAGTCGTCGTGTCGGTCGCTCCGTCGCTCGTCGTCGCGGACGGCTGCTCGCACGTGACACTGCGCGGCGTCGTGCTCGAGGCGACGCGCGCGGAGGCGGTGCGCGTCAGCGGCGGACACCATGTCCGCATCGCCGGCTGCACGGTGCGCAACACCGGCGCGTGGGGCGTACGCATCCACGGCGGCAGCGATCACACGATCGTCGGCTGCGACATCTACCGCACCGGCGAAGGCGGCATCGCACTGTCGGGCGGCGATCGCAAGACGCTGACGCCCGCGCGCAACGCCGCGGTCAATTGCTGGATTCACCACTTCGGGCGGCTCTATCGCACGTATCGCCCCGCGGTCGGCATCAACGGCGTCGGCAACCGCGTCGCGCACTGCCACATCCACGACGGCCCGCACAACGCGATCCAGCTCGGCGGCAACGATCACACGATCGAGCTCAACGAGATCTACCGCGTCTGCTTCGAGACGGGCGACGTCGGCGCTTTCTACATGGGACGCGATTGGACGCAGCGCGGCACGGTCATCCGCCACAACTACTTTCACCACATTCAGGGCCCGGGGCTGCACGGCGCGATGGGCGTCTACCTCGACGATTCGGCCAGCGGCATCGCGATCGTCGGCAACGTGTTCTGGAAGGCGAGCCGCGCCGCGTTCATCGGCGGCGGACGCGACAACACGATCGAGAACAACATCTTCGTCGACTGCAAGCCATCGGTGCACGTCGACGCGCGCGGCGTCGGCTGGATGCGCTATCACATCGAGACGACGCTGCCCGATCGCTTGAAGGCGATGCCGTACAAGCGCCCACCGTGGAGCGAGCGCTATCCGCAGCTGCTGACGGTGCTCGACGACGACCCCGGTCTGCCGAAGGGCAACGTCGTACGGCGCAACATCTCGGTCGGCGGCAAGTGGCTCGGCGTCGAAAAGAAGGCCATGCCGCTCATCGACTTCGCGGACAACCTCGTCGACGAGGATCCGCACTTCGTCGACGCGGAGCGCGGCGACTTCCGATTGCGTGCCGACTCGCCGGCGTTCGCGCGAGGCTTCCGGCCGATTCCGATCGGAGAGATCGGACTGCGGTCGGACGAGCACCGTCCGCTCGCGCCGAAGCGTCCGCGTCCGCCGGGGCCCTATGCGAAACCAGTCCAGCGGAGCGAGCTGCGCGCGACCGCCTTCGGCGCCGACGAGCCGATCGTCGGCACGTACTACTTCTACTGGTACGACATCGACACGAAGGAGCACTTCGTCGACCACGACGGCACCGACGCGCTGACGCGCCACCCGACGACGTCGGAGGGTTACAGCTATCGCAAGGCCTCGTGGCACCGTCGCGAGCTCGACGACGTCGCGGCCGCCGGGCTCGACTTCGTGCTGCCGGTCTATTGGGGTTGGCCCGGCGGTTACCGCGGCTGGAGCTTCGTCGGTCTGCCGCCCCTCGTCGAGGCGGCGCGCGCGATGGAGCGGGACGGCAAGAAGGCGCCGCGCATCGGCTGCTTCTACGACACGTCGACGCTGCGGCACAACGGCAAGCGCTTCCACGCCGATCTGACCACCGTCGACGGCAAGGAGTGGCTGTACACGACCGCGCGCGACTTCTTCGCGATGATTCCGCCCGACCTGTGGGCGACGATCGATGGCCGACCGCTTCTGTGGCTCTACTCCGCTGCGTTCGCGAAGGCGCAGGACCCGAAGGCGCTCGAATGGGTGCGACGCGAGTTCGAGCGCGACTTCGGCGTCGAGCCGTTCATCGTCAAGGAGGTCTCGTGGCAGGGACGAGCCGACGCGACGTACGCGTGGGGCGCGGCGCTCAAGCCGACGGTGTACGGCATCGCCGCCGTCGGCCCCGGCTACGATCACGCGGCCGTGCCGGGTCGTAGCCCGCTCGTGCGCGAGCGCGAGGGCGGGGCGTTCTACCGCCGCTCGTGGGAGTGGATCCTCGCGCGCCCGCTGACGATGCGTCCACGGATAGCCGTCGTCGAGACGTGGAACGAGTGGCACGAGGGAACGGACATCGCACCGTCGACCGAATCCGGGCGGCAGTACGTCGACCTGACGCGGGAGTACGCCGATCTGTGGCACCAGGGCGTCGTCGTGCGGCCGAAGGGCGGCTATGCCTCGCACCGCGAGGTCTCGATCACGCTCGGTGCGAAGAACGACTCGAAGGGCATCGCGCAGAACGACGAGCCGGACGGCAAGACGCGAGCGGTCGTCGCACGCGGCGAGTCGGGCCGCGCGACGGTCGCGACGGAACACGGCGGCCGGTACATCTACTTCGACGTCGACGACGCGTTCTACTGGGCGCACCATGAGCCACTGGAGATCGAGGTGACGTTCCTCGACGACGGCACGGGCGACATCGTGCTGGAGTACGACTCGCTCGATCGCACGGCGCTCCACGACGGCGCGTTCAAGGTAGCGAAGCCAATGCGCCGTCGTGGTACGGGCGAGTGGACGTCGGCGCGCGTGCGCGTCGACGACGCGGCGTTCACCGGTCGAGCGAATCGCAACGACCTTCGCATCATCGATCGCGATGGTACGCTACAGGTGCGCCGAGTCGTCGTGCGAAAGGTGAAGGGATAGCAACCCGGCGAGACAGGAATCCGAAGCGTGCGCAGCCGCGTCGACATCCGAACCACGCTGGTCAGCGTGCTCGTCGTTCTCTGTTCCGGTTCGGCCGCGTGTCCGGACTCTTCGAGACCCGCACCGGACCAGCCGGATCCTCTCGCCCGTTCGTATCAGAGCGCGGCGGACTTCATCCTCCGCACGACAGGGCTTCCCGCCGCGGGCTACTGCCTCGTCTTCGGTGCCGGCGAGGGCCGCCTCGCTCTGGCGCTGGCCGAGCGGAGTCGGTACGTCCTGCTCGGCGTCGAGGAGGACCCGTCCCGCGTGGCCCGCGGCAGGCAGCGGCTGCGACGCGCGGGAGTCTACGGCTCGCGCGTCACGCTTCACGGAGGATCCCTGTCGCGATTGAGGTACCGCGACTATGCCGCCGCGATCGTCGTATCGGACTCGATCGTCGCCGACGGCGTCTGCTCCGGTTCGGCCGCGGAGATGTTTCGAATGGTGCGCCCGGATGGCGGCATGGCGCTCGTCGGCCAGCCACCAGGCTGTCCGAAGCCGTTGGCGCGGCCGGCGCTCGAAGCCTGGCTGGAGAAGAGCGGCCTGCCGTTCACCATCGTCGAGAACACGACCGACGGTCTCTGGGCGGTGATCCGACGAGGACCGCTACCGGGCGCCGGCGAATGGACTCACGTCCGTGGAGACATCGCCAACACCAGCTGCAGCGGCGAGAAGCGCACGTCCGATGCCTATCGCCTGCTCTGGTTCGGCACGCCGGGTCCGCGGGTCATGGTCGATCGCCACTGGAAGGCCATGCCGCCGCTCTACAAGAACGGCCGGATGATCACGGTGGGCTTCGATCGGATCATCTGCTCGGACGCCTACAACGGCGCGCAGCTGTGGCAGCTGGACGCTCCCGGCGCCGCGCGCATCGCGATGCTCCGCGACGCCGGTTGGCTCGCGCTGGCCGACGATTCCCTCTACGTCGCCGCCGGCGATCACGGCCTGCGGGTGGACGTTCGCAACGGCGAGGCCGCGGAGATCGCCGGGCCGCGCGCCGGTCGGGAGTGGGGCTACATCGCCGTCGACGGCGACCGGCTCTACGGCAGTGAGCAGATTCCCGAGGCGTCGTACCTGGCCTCGACGACCGGCGGCGGGTGGAAGGGCAATCGTCTGGCGCGAGGCGACGACCGGTACGTGATCACCAGCGCCGCGCTCTTCTGTCAGGACAGAAGGACAAATCGACGGATCTGGACCTACTCGCGCGACGATGCTGTGATCGAGAACCCGAGGATCGCCATCGGCGAGAAGGGGCTCTACTTCTTCGAGAGCACCTCGCCCGACGCCGCTGGCAGCACGACCGGTCGCGTGCGGCTGGCCGACTTCACGGCGGGCGCGTCGGAGCACGTCGTGCGGCTCGACAAGTACGACGGCAAGGTCGTCTGGCGACGCCAACACGACATGCCGGCAGCGCACGTGTTGCACCTCGCCTGTGCCCGCAGCGTCGTGCTCGCATCGGGGACGACCACCTCTGCGGAGACCAGCTACCGGTACCACCTGCGGGCGTTCAGCGCCGAGACCGGCTCGCCGCTCTGGCGCCGTGAGCTCGACCGGAAGGCCGTCCGTCGCAAGGGAGGAAGGGATGCGACGCACGGCCTGCAGGACAAGCCGCCCCTCGTCGTCGGCCAGACGGTCTACTACCGGGAGGGAGCGTTCGACCTTCGCACGGGCGAGCCGCGGGGATTCGATTTCAGCAGCACGGGCTGTGCGAACTACGCGGCGTCCGAGACGCACATCTTCGGTCGCGGCCCCGGCGGTGCGGTGAGCTTCTGGGACCTCGAGCAGGGTGGCGAAGGCGCACCGATCTGCTCGGTGATGCGAACCGGTTGCTATATCTCCGTCATTCCGGCGGGCGGGATCGTGATGCTGCCGCCCGCCGCAGCCGGCTGCATGTGCGACTACACCCTCGAAGCGTCGATCGCTTGGTCGCCGAGCCGGCGCCCGGAGACGACACCCGGGAGAGAGGAGGCGCGAGAATGACGTCCGTGCACGCGTTCGCCTGTCCGCTCGTGCTTCTGACCGGAACGCTCGCTGCGGCCGATCCGCCAGTGGACGACTGGCCGACGTATCGACACGACACCGGCCGCAGCGGTGTGTCGTCCGTGCAGCTGTCGTTCCCTCTGCGCGAGGCGTGGCGAGTGGAATCGCAGCCGCCGGCCCCGGCGTGGCCGCAATCGCCGGCGAAGCACGACTACGCGCACCGGTACTACGATCTGCGGCCGCGTCAGGACTTCGATCGCTGCTATCACGTCGCGGTCGTGCGGGATCGCGTGTACTTCGGATCGTCGGTCGAAGGAACGGTGACCTGCCTCGACCACGGCGAGAAAGGGCGCGAGGTCTGGACCTTCTTCGCGGACGGTCCGGTGCGTTTCGCTCCGCATGTCGTCGATGGCTGGGTCTACTTCGGCAGTGACGACGGCTACGCGTATTGTCTCGACGCCGCGGACGGCTCTCTCCGGTGGCGGGAGCGGGCTGGACCGAACGACGACATGATCTGGGGCAACGAGCACATGGTCTCCGTCTGGCCCGTCCGTACGTCCGTCATGGTGGCAGGGGACGCCGTGTTCTGGACCGCGGGTCTCTTCCCCGAGGAGGGCATGTATCTGTGCCGGCGCCGCGCGACAGACGGCAAGGGAGGCTGGACGGTGACGCCCGAGCTGCCGTCGCAAGGCTACCTGCTGGCGACGTCGCAGCGGCTGTTCGTGCCGACCGGCAAGACGCAGCCGCGCACGTACTCTCGGAAGGACGGCACCCTCCTCGGCCAGGTCGGCGGCAAGCGACTGGGTGGCTCCTGGGCGCTGATTTCGCCGGACGACCGCGACTTCTTCTACGGGCCCGGTGTCCACGGGGAGATGTTCCAGCACGGGGCTGCCGAGACCACGCACATCGCGACGATCGCGATCGCCAACCGTCTCGTCGTCCGTGGAGACTGCGTGTACTTCAACACGGACGCCGAGATCGCCAAGCTGCGCCGCTCCGACCGACAGGTGGTGTGGCGCAAGAAGCGGTCCTGTCCGTACGCGCTGATCGTCGCGGGCCGGGACCTTATCGCCGGCGGCGACGGCAAGGTCGTCGTACTCGATGCGGACGGGAACGAGCGCTGGTCAGCGAAAGTGGAGGGGAAGGTCTACGGCCTGGCAGTCGCCGGCGGGAGCCTCTTCGTCAGCACCGACCAGGGCCGCATCTACGGCTTTCGCGACGGCGATCGAGACGGGGCGGAGTGAGGGCTGCTACCGGGGCTTCGCCCTCACCGTCGGCGGACGAACCCGACGATGTCCGTGTGATAGTCCGTGTAGATCTAGTAGCTCCCCCTCAAACCGAGAACGAAGAGGTGCTTCTCTCCCGCCACGCACACGGGTCGCATGTTCGTCGCGGGCGAGTTCCGCGTCAGGGACTTGAACTTCCACGTCTTGCCGAAGTCGGGGGTCGTGCCTGCGAGCATCTCGTGCTTGCCGGAGGCGCTGCACGTGCCGTGGATGGGGTCGACATTCGTCGAGAAGTAGACGCGGCGCGGATCGGTCGGATCGATCGTGATCAATCCGGTGTAGTCGTAGGCTCTCGGGTAGAGCCCCGCGCCGGCGTAGGCCACTTCGTGATCGGTCCAGCGACTGCCATCCCACACGGCGTACCGGAAGCGGTGATCCGACGCGGAGCGGCGCACCGAGTAGGCGACGAAGACTCGCCCGTGAGAATCGGTCGCGATCGAGCTGGTCCACGCGTTGCGCTGCGAACCGCCCTTGAAGACGACGTCGGCCTCGCGGGGCAGGAGCGGGCCGTCTTGGCGGATGTCCTTGATGAGCGAGCCATCCGCGCGATGGAATCTCCCCGCCTGGAACTTCGCGTAGTAGATGCCGCAGCCGTCGCGGTACTCCTGCGGGTGCGCCTCGGTGAACGAGACGTGGATCCACTCCCCGTCGGAAAAGTAGCGGGGATAGGGGCGATGCCGGCCTTTCAAGCCGTGGAAGATCAGCTGGCCGCCCGGCTCCCAGGTCGAGCCGTGGTCCTTTGACGTCAAGTAGGCCGGGCAGTACGTGCCCCGACTGTCCCGATAGAAGTCGTACAGCGTGTTCTCCCCCGGGAGGTGATACAGGTTCATGTAGCTAATGCCGTGCGCGTGCTCGAACCTCTGCTCCGCGCCCCAGCGAGTCGGATCACCCGGCTCGGAGAGGCGAAAGAAGTGCGTCGGGCCGCTGTGGTACGCGTACATGGCGAGGACGCGGCCGTCCGGACGCGCGTAAAACGCCGGGGTGTCGTGATCGTCGGCCTCGAGCTTCGAGTGCAGGATGAACGTGCCGAGATCGCGGTCCGCTTCGAGGTCGTAGACGCTGCATCGAACGTCGCCGGCTCGAGGGCCGCTGCCGGAGACGGAGCCGACGATCAGCTTGCCGTCGTGGATGACCGCCCGCGGGTCCTGAAACCAGCACCAACCGCCGTTGCGGGCGAATCGCTGCATCGATGTCCGAAACGTCCGTCGGTGCTTGCGAAGCATGTCATCGGTGACGGCTCCCGACTCGATCAGCTTGACCATCTCCTCGCCCGCGAGCAGGAGCAGGCCCATGGCGTACTCATGCGTCATCCCGCGGGTGGCAGGCTTCGGCGACGCGCCCACCGGCTGCACGTAGCCGAGCTTGCCGTCGGGCTGCACGTGACGCACGAGCCCCTCCCACGCCTTCAGCGCCACGGGCAGGTACTTGCCGCGGTCGAGAAGGCCGTTGTTGAGGCCCCAGGCGTAGGCATAGCAGAAGAACGCCGTGCCGCTCGTCTCGGGATTGGGACACTCGTCCGCGTCGCCGAGATTCGCGCGCCAGAGACCGTCATCGCCCTGCTGCTTCGCGATCGCGGCAGCCATCGTCTTCAGCAGCTCGACGTAGTCGTCGTAGCGCTCGTTGTCTCTGGGAAGGTACTGCAGGATGCGCGGTATGCCGCCGATCACCCAGCCGTTGCCTCGCGACCAGAAGACCTTCTTGCCGTTCTTCGTCGTCGCGTCGAAGTAGCTCGCGTCGCGATAGAACAGGCCGTACTCCTCATCGAACAGATGGTCCGTGACGGCCCAGTACACCTTGTTCAGATGGTCGTAGTACTTCTGTTCTCCGGTGGCCTTGCCGAGCATGGCAATCGTCGGGGGGCCGACGTACAGCGTATCGCAGTAGTACCAACCCTTGGCGGGAGGCTCGCCGGCGTTGATCTTCTCGATGCGCGAATCGACGTAGGCGCGCATCTTCGCGATGTTCGCCGTCGCGGGATCGATGAAGTGAAGCTCGAGATACGTCTGCCCGCAGGTCTTCTTGTTCGCCCGCTCGCGCTCGTTGCCGACCTCCCAATCGTGCTTCTGAGCCCAGCGACGGGCCTGCGCGAGGACCTCCGGGTCCTCGGTCGCGCGATAGAGCCCCATCACACCGGTGTAGTAGGTGGCGCGAATCCAATTGCGATCCGTCTTCCGCCACGGGTGGGCCTGTTGGTAATCGCGCACTCGGCGCATCACCTCGACGGTCTTCTCCTTCGAGAAGACACCGTCCGCGCCGGCCTGCGGGTCGGCGGCCCACGCCATCGAAGAAACACTGAGCAGAAGGATGAGGATGGACGCGAAGCGGCTTCTCACGACAGACTCCATTCCTGTCTCGGGGTGGAACAACTGATCGTCAGCGTCAGCAGCCCGTTGAAAAAGGGCTGTCAGGGCAGCGGAATCGAAAAGCGACTCGACGGCCCGTCACGATACTCATCGAGCGCGGGGTTGTACGTGTAGACCTCGATGCGCCGCGCCTGCGGCCGGAAGACCATGTAGCGCAGCCAGGATTCTCCACCGTACTCGAGGTGCCGATAGTCGGCGAGGACCTGATAGACGTCGTTGCCGTGCGCTCCCTTGTCGACTCGCATCCCCTCGCCCTGCGTGTGGCCGCACAGGACGAGGAAGATGTTCGCGTGACGGGAGATGAACCGCCGCCACAGAGCCGGGCCGTCGTTTCCCTCGACCGCGTACGGCAGCGCCGTCAGCGCGTTGTCACTCCCGTGGGGCCTCATGTACCCGTGCGTCAGGACGATCACGCGGCGCTCGGGATGGGAGGTGACGACGCTGTCGGCCCACGCGAGCGTCGCTTCGCGCGGTTTGAACTCCAGACACAGGACCATCAGACGGAGACCACCTGCGTCGAGCCGGTACCACGCGTTCGCCAGCGAGCCGTCCTTCGCCGCGCCGAACCACGGCTTGTCCCGCACTCGCGACGCGGGGAAGAACTCGTCGAAACGGGAGTCGCGACGCACGGCCGTCTTGCCCCAAGGGCTCCCGCCGAGCACGCAGCCCATGTCGTGATTGCCGACGCACAGAGCACACGGCAGCACGCCGTCGAGCACCGACAGGGCGTCGCGAGCGATCTTCCATTCCTCCGGACGATCCATCTGCGTGATGTCGCCGGTATGGAACACGAAACGCGTGCGGAGCGCCGCCGCCGATCGCTTGATCCACTCGGTCTGGATTCGGAAGTACTGCGTGCAGTCGCGTTTCCAGGTCTTCTTCGCGTACTGGACGCTGCGGTCGGCGTAGTCTTGCGTGTCGGAGAGGACGACCACGCTGAACCCATCGCCGTCCGGCAGACCGCGCAGCTCGCGCGTCGATCGCGCATCGCGCGCTGCGGGAATCAGGCGGCCGGGGGCCGCTTCGCGATCGTCGAGAAGAAAGCCGAGGGTCGCGATCGCCGCAGCGGCGATCAGGGCGAAGACAGCTCGACGGCCGGCGTGTGGCGCGGCCCGCCGCGGGCGATCTGTCGGAGTCACTGCGGTCATCGGCATCACCAGTACTCGAGCGCGTCCTCGAACAGCGATTCGAGATCCTCCCGCGATGCCGGTCGCGGCGAGATCTTCGTCACGCGGTGTTGCGGCAGTGTGCCCTCGACGAGGTCGGGGATGTCCGCTCGCGTGTATCCGACCGCGGCCAGCCCGCTCGGCATGCCGAGCTCGCGCATCATCTCGATGACGCGGTCAGCGACGATCGCGCCGGCGTCGTCGGCACTCGCGTTCGAAACGTCGACGCCGAGGGCCTCGGCGACGCGCAGATGTCGCTCCGGGCAGGCCTGCCCCGTGAAGCGGAACACGGCGGGCGCGTTCAGAATCACCGACATGCCGTGCGGCACGATCGCATGATCGTCGTCGTAGCCTTCGGGACGGTAGTCGCGCACCATTCCGGCGACCGGATACGACATGCCGTGCGGCAGGTGCACGCCAGCGTTGCCGAACCCGATGCCGGCGTACGTCGACGCGAGAATCATGTTGGCGCGAGCCTCGTCGTCCTCGGGGTCCTTGACGGCTCGCGGCAGGTCGGACGCGCCCATGCGAATCGCCTGCAGCGCCCACAGATCGCTGATCGGGTTCGAGCCCTGATAGGCCGGTCGCAGCAACGGACGCTCCGGACGCGGACGGCGGTTGAACGGCATCGCCGTGTACGACTCGATCGCGTGGCAGAACACATCGAGGCCGCTCGACGCCGCGACCATCGGCGGCATCGTGCGCGTGTTGTGCGGATCGACGATGCCGAGCGTCGGCTTCAGTCGACGGTGCGCGATGCCCGTCTTCGCGTGCATGCGCACGAGGTCGAAGATGGCGACGCCCGTCGTCTCGCTTCCCGTGCCGGCGGTCGTCGGGATCGCGATCAACGGCGGCAACGGGCCCGGGACCGGCTGGCCCTTGCCAATCGGCGGGTTGACGTACTCGAGAAAGTCGGCCGGATACGTCGCGTAGAGATTGGCAGCCTTCGCGGTGTCGATCGTCGAGCCGCCGCCCATCGCGACGAACCCGTCGAACGGCTGCGAGCGCGCGAACTCGATCGCTGCGGCGAACGACTCGTCCGTCGGCTCGACCCGCACGCCGTCGAAGACGTCGTAGTCGACGCCCTCCGCGTCCAGCGACTCGAGCAGGACGTCGGCGCCACCGGCGGCGCGGAGATGAGGATCGATGACGACCATCGCTCGACGCACGCCGAGGTCGACGAGGTCCATCCCGCACTCGCGGGTCACCCCCGGCCCGAATCGGATATTCGACGTCGCCAGCTCGAACGCGTTGTCGTAGTCCACGGCGTTGTTCTCGGGCATGATACAGCTCTCGACAGAGGCCTTGCGTTGCGTGACGTTCTTCCCGAGAGTCGTTCTGAACGCCGCAGATGTCAACAGCCCGCAGCTCCGGAAGACGCGGAGCCCTGCACTACGCCGAGAAGATCGATCCGCCCCGCGCGGGGTCGCGGTCGAGAACGAGGACGTCGTCCGGTACCGACGTCGCATGCGACGACCGCCACTTGGTGAGGTAGCCGCATCGCGTCGCTCCCGCTACACTGATCGCGAGCCACTCGCGAGCCACTCGCGAGCCCGCGAGAGTCGGCACCGACAGGATTCCGTCGCATAGCCACGTTGGACATGAGCCTACCCGATCGCGCCGGCCCGCTACTCGATCTCCTGCGCGCGTTCTGCTCGTTGGATGCGGCAAGCGGTTTCTACGACAGCGCCCGAGAGGTCTTCGGACCCGACGCCGGCGACGAGCCGGAGGCCGTCGCCGAGTTCGAGGACTACCTGCTGTTCGCGCACCGCGACGAGCGCGGGCGCTCGGCGATCGACCTGTGCCTGATCGCGGCTCCGACCGATCTCGACGCCGAGTGGCGCGAGGCGCTCGTGCGTTTCGGCAGCTCCGAATTCGGGTTCTTCGTCGTCCGATCCGTGCGCCCGGGTCGGTGGATCGAAGTGGAGAGCATCGATAGGGAGAAGAGCTATCGCGTCGTCGAGACGCAGGCGTCGCGCACTCTCGAGGTCGGCTCGGGCTTGTTCGGCCGTCTGGTGCCGTATCGCGACTCGTACGAGCTCGGCAGCGCTGCGCGAGCCTATCCGCCGGACGCGGCCTACGGGTTCGAGCGAACGATTCGGAGCATGCCTCCTGAGGCACTCGAGACGCTGCGCGACCCCCTCTGCTTGTATCGGCTGTTTCGCGAGTGGAGTGCGCAACCGACGCCGCAGCGAGCGGAGAACCGGCTCGAGGCGGAGCTCATCGCGGAGCGGGCCCTTCGAGACTGCGGCATCGACCTCTCCGTGGCCGAGGTTCAGGAGAAGTTCCGCTCTCTGGAGAGCCCCCTCGAGTTCCTGCGCGAACTCGACCCGCCGCCACGGCCCGAAGACGAGGCCGGGCTGCAACGCTTCCTGGACGCGATGATGGGATTGTGGAACCACACGCCGCGCCCAGATCTCGATGAACTCACCCCGCACGAGCGCGACGCGGGCCCTCCGCCCACCGGTCATCCCCGATTGCCGAAGCGCCTGGCGCAGGACCTTCTGCGAACGTTGGCCAAACGGATCGAACCGGGCGACTACGCGGACGACGCATCGCGGCGCGCCGCGATGCGCGAGGTCGAGGCCGAGTGGTGGGAGACGCCACAGTGCGAGCTCGACGGCCTCACGCCGCGCGACATCGCCGTCGGTGTCAACGTGCCAGCGCTGCCGCCGGAGTCCGAGCTGCCGCCGGCCGATGTCCCGATTCACCGCCCGGAGACGCTCGCGCCGTTTCTGAACGACGCCGCCACGCACCGCTCGGCCGCGGCGTGGGCGCTGAGCCTCGCAATCGAACATGAGTCGCTCGACGTGCTCGATCCGGCCACGGTGCGTTTCGCCATGCGCGCAGTGCTGCGCCCCGACGACGGGCTCGGTGCCGCGTCGAGGCTCTTGCGAAAGCTGTCCGAAGCGCCACTGGAGCTGCGGACAGGCTGGATCGGAGACGTCCGCGCCGTTCTCGACGAATGCGAGTTCGACGCAGGTGTGTTCCTCCAGGCGCTGCGTTTCCTCGCGCGCACGACACCGGAAAACCACAGCGACGTCTTTCTCCGATGCGTCGAACACGAATCGCTTTTCGTCCGTCTGTCGGCGCTCGATGGGCTCGCCTACAGCAACGACGGATCGGCCACCGAGCTCCTCGCGGAGATCGCGACGGAGGCGACAGGTTCCTTCGAGGTCGATCACGCGTTGAGAGGCCTGTGGCGACGAAACGAGTTCGCGGTCATCCAACGTGTTCTGCCTCGGGTCCTCGCGCGCGGCTACGACTCGCTGGCCGGCCTGCAGAGCTCTCTCCGCGTCCTCGGCGTCACGCCTTGCCTGCAACGGCGCGTGAAGCTCGCCTTGTTCGTCCCTGATGACGTGGACGACGTGGACGACGTGAATACCGACGAACGCTGGTCCGTTGTCGCGCCGCCCGCCGATCCCCACGTCGCCCGTCGCGCTCGCGAGGTAATCCCCACGGAAGCCGGCCACGAGCTGCTGCGGCTCGTGGACGACGGTCGTTTCCGCGACGCCGCCGAGCGTCTTCTGGACGCGGCAACAAGCGCGCTGAAGCTGATCGTGGACGAGAGCGATGCGGGTGAGGAGAACGCGGTTCGAGGCGCGGCCTGGACTCTGCTGGCCGTCGTCGAAGCCATCGCGGCGTCGCCGATCCGTCATAGCAGCAAGCGCGACCTCCGTCGTGAGGTCCTCTCCACGTTTGGAGCGATCCTGGCGTGGGCTCTGCGCGGCCGCGACCTCGAGACGGAATGGAAGGCCGCCGAGCAAGCCCCGGAGCGAATCGCACCGCTGCTCACGAGCGATCTCGACACGCTCGATCGGCGCCAGCTCGAGCTGGCCGCCGAACACGTCTCGTTAGCGGAGCTGAGCGCCCTTTCCGGCGGCGATCGCGGATCCGCCCTGGAGAACGTCCTCGCGGTGGCGGCGATGCACAATCCGGACGATCTCCTCATCGACGCGCTCGATTTCGCACAGGACTACGGCACGGCGTGCGAGATCGCGGTGGCCGTCGGACGCCGCCACCGCGACCGCGCGCTGGCACCGCTCGTCGAATGGGCGCAGGAGGACGAGGAGGAGGACGCCCCCGAGGTACTCCTCACGGGGCTCGCCGCCATCGCGACCGAGAGAGCCGCGGTCGTCGCCCAGCGAACCGTGGACTCAGCCTACATCCTCGGTCCCGATCGACTGTCTTCGCAGCTCGTGTTTCCCCCCGTGCTCGAGCTCGGGCATGCCAGCCTGATCGAGCGCGTCTTGCAGGGATTCGAGGCGGACGCGTTCGACTTCGCGCTGGAGGCGAGCGAACCCCAAGACAGGGCAGAGACGATCAACGACGTAAGAACGTGCTTCGAGATCATCCGCAGTGATGGCGATGCCGAGAAGTGCGTCGACGCAGCCATCGCGCGGTGGGAGGCGAGCATCGACGAGCCGCGGAACGCGCCTCGAGCCTCGGCAGCAACGCTGCCGGGCCTGCCGCTTGGTCCGGAGCTTGCGTACGAACCGCTCGAGCCGTACGACGAGCTAGACACGCCAGGCGAGACGATCCGGCGCGACGAGCCGAAGGTCGGCCGCAACGACCCGTGTCCGTGCGGCAGCGGCAAGAAGTACAAGAAGTGCTGCGGTAAGAGCTGATGCGCCTCACGTTCCTCGGCGGCGCCGAATCGATCGGCGCGAGCTGTGCGTTCCTCGAAATCGACGGCGAGCGTTGGGTGATCGACTGCGGCATCCGCATGAAGGGAAGCGGCGCGGAACGGCTCCCGGACCTCGGTGCACTCGAGGGGCTGGAGCCGCCGACGGCGATTCTCGTCACGCATGCACACCTCGATCACATCGGCGCGCTGCCGGTCCTGTGCCAGCGGTTTCCGTTCGCGCCGATCTACGCGACGGCGCCGACGATCGATCTGACTCGCGTGCAGCTTCTCGACTCGCTGAAGATCATGGCGGAGGAGGCCGAGGTCGAAGGCGAGCTGCCGCTCTACTCGAAGGCGGCGGTCGAGGCGCTTCTCGCGCGCATGATCCCGACCACGCCGCTGCGTCCGATGCGCCCGTCGCCGGACGGTCCGGAGGTGACGTTCTTTCCGGCGGGTCACATCATCGGCGCTTGCGCGCTCGGCATCGCCGGGCGCGAGGCGCGTGTGTTTGTCAGCGGCGATCTGTCGGTCGACAATCAGCGTACGATTCCCGGCATGCGGCCGCCGAGGTTCCGCGCCGACGTCGCCATCTTCGAATCGACCTACGGCAAGCGCCTGCACGCACGCCGCGCCGAAGAGGAAGCGCGCTTGGTACAGACGGTCGCCGAGACGATCGCCGCGGGCGGCAAGGTGTTGATTCCCGCCTTCGCGATCGGCCGCGCTCAGGAGGTCATTCTGATCCTGCTGCGAGCCCAACTCGCGAACGAGATTCCTCGCTTCCCGATCCGGGTCGACGGCATGGTGCGCAAGGCGTGCGACATCTACGCGTCGCATCCGGGGTATCTGCAATCGACGCTGCGGCGTCGCATCGAGAAGCACGGCGATCCGTTCTTCGACGTCCTCGACAACGTGCAGCCCGTCAGGCGGCCGAGCGAGCGCGCCGAAATCCTCGCCCGCGAACCGGCCGTGATCGTCGCGAGCTCCGGGATGCTCACCGGAGGGCCGAGCCCGTTCTACGCGGCCGCGCTGGCTGCGGACAGCCGCAATCTGATCGCGATCACGGGATACCAGGACGAGGAGGCGCCCGGACGCCGACTGCTTGACGTGGCAGCGGGTCGCCTCGATACCATCACGCTGAGCGATCGGAAGGTCGAGCTGCGCTGTCGCATCGCGACGTATGCTCTCAGCGGTCACGCGTCGGGCGCGCAGATCGCGACGATCGCCGACGCCGTGAGAGCGGCTGATGTGTTCCTGGTTCACGGCGACGCCGAAGCG
Organism: uncultured Planctomycetia bacterium; assembly: GCA_964392615.1. GTDB lineage: Bacteria > Planctomycetota > UBA8108 > UBA8108 > UBA8108 > CAYMRB01. Next base: position 50,794 of record CAYMRB010000008.1, read on the forward strand.
CGTCGCGATCTTGCCGATCTCCTGCTGCGTGAGCGCCTCGGACGCATTCACCTGCCGCGTCACGGCGCCTCGATCGAGCTCGACGCGACGGCAGGCGCCAAGGCCTCGCGTGGCACTCGACGCTCGGGCCGCGAGGACCGTCGCTTGCGCGTCGTCGGCGTCGGCAACGTGCCGCCGGACACCGCGTTCACGGAGGAGACCGCACGCTCGCTCGCTGACCACGTCCTCGAGACCTATCCCGAGGGCGCGGCGTTCTCGGCGGCCGAGCTCCACCGCAGCTGGTACGGGGGCGCGGCGGCTGACGAGGGTGCGAGCGAGAGGTTCGAGACGGTGCTACGCGAGTCCACCGCGTTCGCGCTCCACCCGACGCGCCTGTTCCTCTTCGTCGCGCAGCCCGAATCGGCAGCGACCGAGGATAGCGGGGTCGAGGACGTCAACTCGCTACTACACCGCATCGACACGGCCCTGCCGGCGGCCGAGTCCGACCTTCTGAAGAAGAGCTACGAGCCCGGCAGCTCGCACATGATCCTCCATTTCGCATTCCCCGACCGTGCGACGGAGAGGTTCGGCGACACGCTCGCGACGCTCTTCGCCGACAGCGGCTGGACCTGGGAGATCCACGCAACCGCGAACCTGGCAGCGCTCGGACGGGAGATCCGCGCGGCCGTACCGGACGCTCGCCTCGTCGTCAAAGAGCCGTCGGTGCGGCTGGAGGAGCGTAGCGCCGTCCTCTACCTGTCGCGAGCGCTCTTCGACGAGGAGCTGCCGGAGTGGGAAACGGCAGCCGCGACCGTTTTCGAGAAGACGGGCTTCACGCTCGATCTGGTTGTCAAGCCGCGCACTGCGCGGGCGAAGCGCTCTCGCGACGATGCGGGACGACTCGAGATCAACCTGACCTACGAGGCGATCCGTCGCGCGTTCGCCGAAGAAAGCCATGCTCCGCGGCGCATCGGCAAGAAGCCGGGAGCTCCAGGCGGTGAGCCGGTCATCGAGCTCGTGTTCATCTCCGAGGCGATCGGATCGCGCTACCGCGACAAGCTCGATGCTCTCGAGCGCGAAACCGGCTGGCCGATCACGATAGCCGCGCGCAACGATCAGAACGGCGTCGTCCAGACCGCCCGCGAGCTGCTGCTGGACATCGAGGTTCGCAAGGGACCGTCATACGACGGCGCGGCGCGGACCGTGACCGCGAAGCTCGCGGTACCGATCGACGCGACACGGCGGGCCGAGGTCGAAAAAGCGTTCAGCGAGAGGACGGGATTCCGCCTCATGCTGAGCTGAGCGGGACGCCTTCGATGGACATCGTGCATCACGCGGCAATCGGCGGCATCGGAGCGCTGGCCCTCGCGTCGCGCGACCTGGAAGTCGCGGCGCTCGCGTTCGTCGCCGCCAGCGTGCTGCCCGATCTCGACATCGCGTTCATGGTCGGAGGCAAGCGAGCGTATCTGAGGAACCACCAGGGCCCGACCCACTCGCTGGTCGCATCGCCGCTGCTCGCGGCCGCGGTCGCTCTTCCTCTCACCCTTCTGCTGCCGTCGTCGAGCGTCATGGTCTGGTCGTGCGCGGTGGCCGGCGTCGGGATCCACCTGGTGCTCGATCTGTGCAATACGTTCGGCATCGCGCTCCTGTGGCCGCTGTCGCGGCGACGCTTCTGTCTCGACGGGGTGTTCTTCATCGACCTGCCGCTGTGGACGATGACGCTGGGCGCAGGCGTCGCCTCGTACGCTCTCGACGGCGGCTGGACGATCTGGGTCTACGCGACGGCGTTCGCGTCCTACGTCGGGTTGAAGTTCGTCGGTCGAATCCGCGTCCAGCGCCGATTGCGATGCGCGCTGGCGATCCCGAGCAGTTGGCATCCGTGGCGATACTTCATCCTCGAGGACACGAGCGATGGTGGCATCCGTACGTATCTCTACGACGCGTTGACTCACGCTCGCCGCGACGAGGAGCGCTTCGAAAAGGTTCCCGCGAGATGGCGCGAGCTCGCTTCGAAGAGCGCGGTGTTCCGGGACTTGCAGCGGATCACACGCCGGTTCTGGATCACCGCGGTGGAGTCGTCGAGCGACGGAACGACGATTCGAGCACGCGATCTCGGCATCCGCAACTTCGGCGGCCGATTCGGCCGCA
>CAYMRB010000009.1:0-25253 GCA_964392615.1 uncultured Planctomycetia bacterium
AGCGTCAGCGAGTGCCCGGCCGTCTGGTAGCCGAGCTCGAACGCGCGCTTGCCGTTCTCGAGCGCCTCGCGATAGCGGCCGGCGCGCAGGTGCGTCGTCGAGAGCTGCGCGTACGCGACCGGATTGTCGGCGTCCTCCGCCAGCGCGGCGGTCCACAGCGTCACGCCGTTGCGCCAGACGCCGATCTGCCGCACGGTCAGTAAGGCACACGCGACGACAAACGCCGCGACGGCGACGCGCGCCCATCGATGTATCCGTGCGCCGGCCGGCGACTCGGTCCTTCGGCGTCGCGCGATCCACAGCGCCAGCGGCCACAGGAGTGCGAGGCTCGGCAGATACATATAGCGGTCGGCGACCGGCATGCCCGACGGGACGATCCCCGAGACCGGCAGCCAGATGGCCCAGAAGAAGCCGATCGCGAAGAACAGCGTGCGCTCGCGTCGCCAGCTGATGGCGGCACCGACGACCGACGCGCCGACTAACGCGACGCCGAGGAGCAACTGCGGCTCGAGCACGCTCTCGGGTGCGCGGAAGATGTAGAGCGGCGACAGCTGCACCGGCGCGACGAGCTTGACCGCGTAGAAGCCGAGCGCCTTGACGACCGTGCCGACGTGTGCGATCGGCGTGCCGCCGTGGAGCTCCTTGACCGCACCGTCCGCCGATTGCGTCGCGACGCCGAGCGCCGTGAAGCCGAGCGCGAGCACCCAGAGCGGCGCCATCGCGAGCAGGCGTCGTCGTGTGAGATCGCGGCGCCACAAGTGATAGACCACCAGCACTGCGGGCACACTGATCGCCATGACCTTCGACAGAAGCGCGAGGACGAAGACGCACAGCGCGGCGAACCACAGCTTCGTCCGCGCGGGGTTCGTCGTCGACCAGCGGTCCCACAGGACGAGCGTGCCGAGGTAGAACACGGCGCACAGCACGTCCTTGCGCTCCGTGACCCATGCGACCGACTCGACCCGCAGCGGATGCACGGCGAACAGAACCGCGGCGAGCAAGGCTGCCGGGCGATTACCGAACCAGCGACACCCGAGCGTCCAGACGAGCCACGCGGTGATTCCGTGCAGGACGACGTTCGTCAGGTGGTAGAGCCACGGATCGAGCCCGACGATCGCGTACTCGACCATGAACGTCAGCAGCGTAAGCGGCAGGTAGTTCGCGTCGACCTTCGTCGTGAACGCGCGCGTGACCGAGTCGATCGACAGCTCGGTGATCAGCGAGTTCGCGGTGACGTAAAGGTCGTCGTCCCAGTGCGTGAATCCGTTGCGCATGGCGCCCGCGTAGAGCACGACGGTCAGCAAGCAGAGCCCCGCGCCGATCGCGTGGGGCCGCCAACCGCTCGAGGGTGCGAGAGGCTTCGGACTCGGCGTCGAGGCACGAGTCGCGGGGCAGGCGGGAGCGGTCGGGGCTGGCGTCATGGCGCCATCGATATCGGCCCCGCGGGGCAGCCAGCTGAACAGCCCGCGGCCGATTCTCGCCAACAGCTTCCGACCGAGAATCCTCCCGCGCCAGACGCCACCGCGTCGATCAGGCTGAACGCTCACGCTTTTCACTGAGGGCGACCCAGCCGAGTGGCCGATGAAGCTGGGTGAGTGCCGAGACTCAGGGGACTGCGCTGGTGCACCGGGAGGCAGCGGAATCGTGGGCAAGCTGGCACGTTCGCTAAACATGCTGGTCTTCGGGGCTCTTCTGGCCGGCTCCGCTCTTACCGGCCTGTTCGTCTTGAACGACAGCTTGACCGAGCTGGACCACAATCGGACGACGTTGGGGACGGCGACCTCCCGCACGATCGCCTCCCTCTGCGTCGAACCGTTGCTCGTCGAAGACTACCCGTATCTCGAGACGTATGTAGAGCAGGTCGCTGGCGACGTGCCGGACGTCGTCGCGGTTCGCATCCTGGAGACTCGTGACCGCGAGAGTGGCGAGACCGTCGCCACGTACCAGACAGACTCTGAGTCTTCCGGTGAGCCATCCGACCTGACCACGTTTCGGAGCCCTATCGTTGTTCCGTCGGATGAGGGAGAGCCCGCCGAAGTGATCGGCGCTGTCGAGCTGACGCTATCGACGGCGGGCTTGCGGGCCTTCGCAAGTCGGGCCGCAGTCAGACTCGGACTCGCGACTTTCACCTGCCTTTTCGCGGTCGTCCTGGTCATCCGCTTGGTCATCGAGCGACACGTCATTCGGCCGATTCGCGTCGCCACGAATCATGCGGAGAGCATCGCCGCGGGTGACTTGAGCTCTCCGATCGCTAACGAACGAGAAGACGAGCTCGGCCTCCTGGCGAGAACGATGGAAGAGATGCGCACAAGCCTGGAATCGACTCGCGAGAAGCTCGAGCAGGAGTCCGCTGAACGGCTGAAAGCCCTGCACGCCGCGGAAAACGCGAATCGTTTCAAGAGCCGGTTTCTCGCGAACACCAGTCACGAAATCCGCACTCCGCTGAACGGCGTGTTGGGAACGGCAGAACTTCTTCTGGATACGGGGCTCACCGAGGACCAGCGAGATCTCGTCGAGAACATCTCTTCCAGCGGCGAGCTCCTACTCTCCGTCGTCAACCAGGTCCTCGAGCTGTCGAAGCTCGAAGCGGCTGGTGTCGAGCTCGAGCGTCTTCCCTTCGAGCTGCCCGATGTCGTCGACGGTGTCTTCCGTGTGCTCGCGAACAGCGCGAACGCCAGACAGATCGCACTCGTGCGGCAACTCGCTCCCCGGTCGACGCGGAGCGGATACATCGGCGACCCGACACGGCTGTCGCAGATCCTCGTCAACCTGGTGGGAAACGCTCTGAAGTTCACCGAGACCGGAGAAATCCGGCTGCGTGTGGATATCGCTTCCTGCAGCGAGACCGAGGCGACACTCCGCTTCGAGGTAATCGACACCGGCGTCGGCATCTCCCCAGAGCGGTTAGAGCTCGTTTTTCAGCCCTTCTCGCAGGAGGAAGTCTCGACGTCGAGGAAGTTCGGCGGCACTGGGCTTGGGTTGGCTATCGTAAAGCACCTCGTCGAGCTGATGGGAGGCGAAGTCGGAGTCGGAAGCGTCGTCGGTGAGGGATCGACCTTCTGGTTCAGCGCGCGCCTGGAGAAGGCCGACCCCGCGGGTGGCGCACCGGCGGAAACCCCAGGCGTGTCGGACCCGGTCGTAGCGAGGTCGGAAGATATCTCGGCAGCCCGCGTTCTCGTCGCAGAAGACAACCTCGTGAATCAGAAGATCGTCCGGCGGCTCTTGGAGAGGCGCGGATGCGAGGTGGACGTCGTCGGCGACGGATCCGAAGCCGTTGCTGCTACCGCCTCGACGGACTACGACGTGATTCTGATGGACTGTCAAATGCCCGAGATGGACGGGTTCACCGCCACCGCGGAGATTCGACGACTAGAAGAAGAGAGCGGCGAATCGCGCACACCGATCATCGCGTTGACAGCGTTCGCGATGGAGGGGGACCGAGAGAGATGCTTGGCTGCGGGGATGGACGACTATCTTTCGAAGCCGATTCGGAGGGGCAAGCTCGACGAGGCTCTCTCGCGCGTCACCACCAGAGATTGACGGCGTCCGCAAAACCTCTAGGGGCGGTCCCATCCCGTTGGTACACTGGCGGGTCATCCCCACGGAATCCTCGGAGGAAGGACCCGCATGTACCTGAAGATGGCCAAGCGCGCGCTCTTCGAGACCGACAAGCGCTTGCTTTGGAAACTCGCCTGGAACATGGGCTTCAAGGGGATGCGGTCCGTCCTGAAGCACAAGCGGCGCATGAAGCGCGGCGAGTTCTTTCCGCCGTTTCTGTACATCTCGATTACGAATAGCTGCAATCTGCGCTGCCAGGGCTGCTGGGTCGACGTCACGCACCCGCAGCAGACGATCGACCTCGACGCGATGTCGAAGCTCATCGCCGAAGCGAAGCAGATGGGCAACGCGTTCTTCGGCATCGTCGGCGGCGAGCCGTTCCTCCATCCGCAGCTCATGGAGATCCTCGCGCGGCATCCGGAGTGCTACTTCCAGGTCTTCACGAACGGCCAGTTCATCACTGACGACGTCGCGAAGGAGCTCCGGCGTATCGGCAACGTCAGCCCGCTCGTCAGCGTCGAGGGCAACGAGATCGTCAGCGACGAGCGCCGCGGCCGCGATGGTGTCTTCTCGAAGACGATGGCCGGTCTCGAGGCGTGTCTGCGCCACAAGCTCCTCACCGGCGTGTGCACGAGTCTGTGCAAGACCAACATCGACGATCTGCTGACCGAGGCGTGGATCGACAGCCTGATCGAGATGGGCGTCTTCTACACGTGGTTCCACGTCTATCGGCCGATGGGGCCCGACCCGCGTCCCGAGTTCGCGCTGTCGAAGGAGGAGCAACGCCGGGCGCGGCAGTTCGTCGTCGACATGCGCGCGACGAAGCCGATCGCGATCGTCGACGCGTACTTCGACGGCGAGGGGAAGGCGCTCTGCCCCGCGATCACCGGCATGAGCCACCACATCAATCCGTGGGGCGGCATCGAGCCGTGTCCGGTCATCCAATTCGCCAAGGAGTCGATCCACGACGAGGGGCGCACGATCGGCGAGACGTTCCTGCAGTCCGACTACCTGCGCGACTTCCGCGAGCTCGTCGCGTCGAAGACCCGCGGCTGCATCATCCTCGAGCGTCCCGATCTATTGCGGGAGCTCATCGTGCGGCACGATGCGAAGGACGGGACCGCGCGCGGCACCGCGCTCGCCGAGCTCGAGGCGATGGAGGTCCGGCCGTCGCAGTACGCGCCAGGCAGCGAGATTCGCGAGCGCAGCTGGGCCTATCGTCTGGCGAAGAAGTACTTCTACAGCGACTTCGGCGTCTATGACGGATACGACCACAGCGAGAGCGCGGCGCCGGCCCTCCTCGGGGCCGAGACCGAAGACTGAGCGCTACAAGGTGCGCTGTCGGCGCCGTCAGAGACGCGCGGTCTTGCGCTTGCGCTCCGGTCGGTTCTTCTTCTGCTTGCCGCTTCTCTTGCCGCCCGCCCGCTTGGCCTGGACATCCGGGACCGGCTTGTCGGCGAGGATCTTCTGCATCAGCTCGCGCGCGGCGAGCACCTCGGGATCGCTGGAATCCGTGACGTCCTCGTAGCCCGTGCCGTCGCGGGAATCGCCGCAATCGTAGAGGCGGCCGAAGCTCCGCATGCTGTTTTTCTCGAGCAGCCAGCGCTTCGTGCGTACGACGCGGTGCGGGCCGAGGTACTGATAGATCCACTGGCGCTGCGGCTTCGTTTCACCGCGGAAGTACGGCACCATGCTGACGCCGTCGATCGGGTGGCCCTTCGGCAGCTCGATGCCGGCGACCTCGCAGATCGTGGGGACGACGTCGGAGATGTCGACCAGCTCGCGGGACTCGCCGATCTTCTTGACGATCCCCGGGCCGTTGACGATGAACGGCACCCGGCAGCCGCGCTCGGTCGGCTGTCCCTTGCCGTCGCCGCCGGTGCCATTGTCGCCGATGAAGAGGATGAGCGTGTTCTCGCGCTTGCCCATTCTCTCGAGCCCGCTGACCAGCCTGCTGACGATCTTGTCGGTGTACTCGACGTTGGCCTGCCAGTTCTTCTTCTTGTCGTGCTTGAAGCGGTCTTCCGTCGTCCGCGTCGTGTCCGGTGTGGTGAAGAACTGACCGTGGGTGAGCGCCATCGGGTAGTAGACGAAGAACGGCTTGTCCTTCTCGCGTTCGATGAAGTCGAGGATGAAGTCGGCGAAGATGTCCGGTCCGTAGTCGTCGTCGTCAGTGTCGAGGTACTTGCCGTTCTGGACGACGGACGGGTGCCAGTAGCGACACGTCTTGCGGCCGGGTCTGCCCTCCCACGCGCCGTCGTGCTTGACGCCTGCAGGCAGGTTGTGCGTGTAGGCCCACATGCAGTACTCGTCGAAACCGCACTCGCGGATGAGCGTCGGGTGCTTTCCGGAGAGCTGCCACTTGCCCGCGTGCGCGGTGGCGTAGCCGGCTCGCTGGAAGATCTTCCCGAACGTGAGGTGGCTCGAGATGTCGTCGGGACCGGTATTGGCCGGCGGACCACCCGGACGGCCGGGGAAGTGGTAGACGCCGTTGTGGTGGGCGTACTGGCCGGTCATGATCTGGAAACGGGTCGGGTGGCAGATCGGGGTGGAATAGCCGGTGGTGAACCACACGCCGGTCCGACCGAGCTTGTCGAGCGCGGGCGTCTTGTGCTTCGGGTGGCCGTAGAGGCTCAGCTCGTGGGCGCCGATATCGTCGCAGAGCATGACGATGACGTTCGGTCGCTCAGCGTTGCCAGTCGGTTCGGCCGCGCTGTTCGAACGACTCGCGTCGATGCTGACCGTCGTCGTGCGGCTTCGTCCGCTGTCGATGATCGTCTTCAGCTCGGCCGTCAGCCGGCTGACGATCTGCGGATGCGACGCGTGGACGTTCTTCGTCTCGCCGCGGTCGTCCGCGAGGTTGTAGAGCTGGCCCTGCGGATCGCCCGGGCCGGGTTGGACGCGTCTCGGCTTCGAGAACCCGCCGGATCCGAGGCCCGTGATGAGCTTCCAATCGCCGGAGCGAATCGTCATCAGCCTGCCAGCCTGCATCGCGGTGCGAGTTCGCAGCGGCGTCGCTCGCGGCTTCTGTCCGGTGAGCGCCGGCAAGAAGCTGAAGCTGTCCGGGCCGGCGTCGGCGGGCAGCGCGGTGTCCATCACCTCGGCGAAGGTCGCCAGGAGATCGGTGAAGCAGACGAGCTGCGCGCTCGTCGTGCCCGCCTTTACCCGCTCCGGCCAGCGAACGATGAACGGCATGCGGTGTCCGGCTTCCCACGCGTCAGCCTTCATGCCGCGCAGGCCGCCCGACGAATCGTGTCCCAGCCGTCGGACATCGTCGTCGTACCAGACCGGACCGTTGTCCGAGCTGAAGACGAGCAGCGTGTTCTTGTCCATGCCGGCCTTGCGCAGGGACGCCAGCACGCGGCCGATCTCCGCATCGACCATCATCATGAAGTCGCCGTACATGCCGGCGCCGCTCTTGCCGACGAACTCCTCGGACGGCAGCCACGGCGTGTGCGGAGCCGGATAGGCCAGATACAGCATCAACGGCTGCTCCGCCTTTGCGCCGCCGTGCTGCTCGACGACCTGAATCGCCTCGTCGGTGAACCGCGGCAGCACCTCTTCGAGCTTCAGGTCGGGAGCGATGCCGCCGGCGCGCCAGAAGGCGCCCTGAATCGGCGACCAGCCCTCGCTGCGATTGGCCTCGATTCGCGACGTCGGCGGCTGCACGGCACGATCGCCGCGAATGTAGAAGTACGGCGGGATGTCTGTCGACGCGCGGATCCCGAAGTAGCTATCGAAGCCGCGATCGACGGGGCCGCCCTTCAGCGGCTTGTCGTAGCGACCCCCGAGGCCCTCTTCTTCAAAGCCCAGGTGCCACTTGCCGACCATCGCCGTGCGATACCCCTGCGACTTCGCGAGCGACGCGATGGTCATCCGCCCGCTTTCGATCACGGGCTTGCTACGCCAGGCGAACCTGGCGCGGAAGGGATAGCGCCCCGTGATCAGCCCGTATCGCGACACGTGGCACAACGGTCCCGACGCGTGTGCGTCGGTGAACCGCATGCCCGCGTCGGCGAGGCTGTCGATGTGCGGCGTCGGGATCTTCGATTGCGGGTTGAAGCAGCCCGGATCCCCGTAGCCCATATCGTCGACCAGGATGACGACGACGTTCGGGTTCGAGGCCGGTGCAGCCGCGAACGACTGACTGCAAGCCGAGATGCCGATCGCCCACACCGCCAGCGCGCACCCCACGATCCGCCGTGTCCATTGCCTGGCCATTCCGTTCCTCGCTATCTCTCGTCCGCGTTCACGAGACACCGACGACGATGGTATCGGCATTCGGACCCGAGGAACAGTCGCATGGGCTGACCGCAGAAGGCCGACGGCGCACCCTACGCGCTCACGCGGCAGCCCGTGCGCGCGGCGTTGGAGGCGGACCGCTTCGCGGCAGCTCAACTCCGCGGCGATCAGTCGATCTCGATCTCCTGACCGACACCGAGCCGTCGCGCCGTGTCGGCGGCCGCCGTCGCCGCGGCGATGTCGAACGCCGCGCTGCCGACGGACTTGAACACGGTGATGTCGTCCGGCGATTGGCGCCCGAGCGTCGTCCCGGCGAGCACGTGGCCGAGCTCGCGGTCGAAGTGCGCCGCGTCGATGCGGCCCTCGCTGAGCGGGATGAGCAGATCGCCCGCCTCTTCCCGCGCGCCCTCGACGCTATCGACGACGATTCGGGCGCGCTCGATCAGCGTCGAGTCGAGCTCGCGCGTCGTCGGCGTGAACGCGCCGATCGCGCTGACGTGCGCGCCGGGCTTGACGAGCGAGCCGTCGAAGACCGGCGTCGGCGACGTGGTTGCGCACAGGATGACGTCGGCGTCGCGCACCGAGTCGTCGACTGATTCGAGCACACGCATCGGGATGCCGCTGAGGTAGGGAGCGACGATCATGTCGCGCGCGAACTCGTGCGCGTCCTCCGGGCGGAATCCGACGACGCGAATCTCGCGCGGTCGGCGAACGCAGAGGAGCGCCTCGAGCTGGTAGCGCGCGTGCTTGCCGGTGCCGAAGAGCGTCACGACCGGCGCCTCGCCGGGCCACAGCGCGTCGAGAGCGTTCGCGACGACGGCGCTCGTTCGCAACGCGGTGAGGGTGTTCGCATCGAGCAGCGCCAGCGGGCGACCGGTCTCGGCCTGCACGAGAACGACCAGACCGTGCGACGTGGGAAGGCCGCGGGCCGGGTTGTTCGCGTGCACGGAAATCAGCTTCGTGCTCATCACACCGACGTCGGGCCACACCGCGGGCATGACGAGGGAGATCCCGTCGCCCGTCGTGAGCTGGATGCGTTCAGCGACCTCGATGCCGCCCTCCGACAGCGCGATGAGGGCCCGGCGGATGATCGTCGTGCAGTCCTTCATCGAGAGAGCACGGCGGACGTCGGAGGAGGAAAGGACGAGCATGGCCCGAAGGTCCTCGTTAGATTGGAGCGGCTTCTACCGAGATCGGTGACGCGACGTAGCGTAGCCGCCAGCAGCGGCATCTCGCAAGGCAGAGGAGGCGACAGCGAGCCGTGAGCGATTCCTTGGAGGCGGTGTTCGGGCCGATCGCGACCGTCGACGCACACACGGCGGGCGAGCCGCTGCGGCTCGTCACGCGCGGCGTGCCGCCCATTCCCGGCGACACGATCCTCGCGAAACGTCGGTTCGTGCGCGATCGACTCGACGGCATTCGCCGCACGGTCATCCTCGAGCCGCGCGGCCACGCCGACATGTACGGCTGCATTCTGACCGAGCCGGTGACCGACGACGGCGACCTCGGCGTGCTGTTCCTGCACAACGAGGGGTACAGCTCGATGTGCGGTCACGGCGTCATCGCACTGGTGACGATCGCGCTCGAGACGGGCTGTCTGGACCGCATCGGCAAGGCCGCCGACGGAGACCATGTGCTGCGGCTCGACACGCCGGCCGGGCGCGTGACAGCGACCGGGTGGGTCGATCAGGGCCGCGTCGTCACGGTGAGCTTCGAGAACGTGCCGTCGTACGTCTCCGAGCTCGACGCGACGGTCGACGTGCCCGGCATCGGACGCGTCGACTACGACCTCGCCTTCGGCGGCGCGTTCTACGCGTTCTGTGACGCGACGGCGCTCGGCTTGCGCTTGGACGCGACCGCGGTGGGCGAGCTCATCGACGTTGGGCGTCGCATCAAGAGCGCCGTCATGGCGGACCGCTCGATCGAGCATCCGTTCGAAGTCGACCTCGGTTTCCTGTACGGGACGATCTTCGTCGGCCCGCCCGGCGACGCGGCGAACCACAGCCGCAACGTCTGCATCTTCGCGGACGGCGAGGTCGATCGCTCGCCGACGGGAACCGGCGTCAGCGCACGGGCGGCGATTCACCACGCGCGCGGCGAGATCGGCGTCGGCGAGTCGCTGCGCATCGAGAGCATCCTCGGCACGGCGTTCGACGTCGAGGTGGCCCGAACGACGCGATTCGGCGACTACGACGCCGTCGTGCCGCGCGTGTCGGGGCGCGCGTTCGTCACCGGCCGCAGCGAGTTCGTCGTCGACGCGGAGGATCCGCTGCGGGACGGGTTCCTGCTGCGGTAGAACCCGCCCTGACGTCGAAGATCTCGCTCTCCGGCGCGGGCTCATCGCCGTCTCCGAGTAGAGCCTCTAAGGAACCCAGGAACCCAGGATAGGAGGGGCGACACTCACTTCCGTTCCTGGGTTCCTGGGTTCCTTAGAGTTCCTTTCTCCTGGCAGGGATCGGCGGCGCGTTCCGGGTGACATCCGGCCCAGGATTCTGTCGTGAATCCTCTTCTTCCTTCTGGTGCTCTTCGGTTTATCATCGCGCCGTCCTGTGGGAGAGGGCGTAACTCATCGCTCATCGCGCCACGCGAGGGAGGTCGTCGTGATCAGAATCGTCGTCGCCGGGGTCGTCGGGGGAATCGTTCTGTTCGTGTGGGGCATGGCGTCGCACGTGATGCTGGGTTGGCACACAGGCAGCTTCAAGGGCTTCAAGAACGAAGATGCCGTGATGGAGTCGCTGCGCGAGTACCTGGACGGCGATGGCATGTATATGCTGCCGAACGGACACGCCAACCTCGATCCGGATCTGGATCCGGAGAAGAAGGCCGCCGCCGTGAAGGAGGCGATGAAGAAGATGGAGGAGGGGCCGCTCGTGTTCGCGTCGGTGCGAGAATCGGGAATGCGATTCTCGCTGTGGACGACCTTCGGAGTCCAGCTGGCGACGGCGATCGTCTCCGCCGCGCTGATGGCATGGATCCTGCTGCGAGGGCGCGTGTCCGGCTATCTCACGCGCGTCGTTGTCACCGTGGCGGTAGCGCTGCTCGCGATACTGATCTGCAAGGTCCCCGACTGGACGTGGTGGGGGTTCACCGACCGCATTCTGCTCGTCCACCTCGCCGACACGCTCATCGGCTGGACGCTCGCAGGCCTCGTGATCGCGGCGATCGCGATTCCGCTGCGTCGCGATGCCGCTGACGACGCCTAACGACTGGCCACCGCCGTCAGACGGACCGCCTTGACGTCCGGCGCTCTCGTGCCGGGGATCGCCAGCGCGCGCAGTCGTAGCGTCGCCGGGCCCTTCTCGAGGCGCAGGCGACCGACGCGCAGCGGCGCCCACTCTTTCTCGTAGACCTCGCCGCGGGGGATGCGGTCCGGGCTCGGAATGGGCTCGGGGTCGTGCGATATGCTCACGGTCGCGTCGACTCCGCGCGTGCCGGACGCGCCTTCGACCTCGACCCGAATCTTCGCGCCGACGTTCTCCTCGGAGCACGCGTAGCTCAGCTCGATGTCGTACGTCCCGCCGCGAACGACTTCGAGCTTCCACCACGCATGCGCCGCCGTGCTCGTCCAGTTCGTGATCCAATCGTTCGCCCAGCCATTGCGCCCGACGTAGCCGATGCCGGGGCCGCCGGCCTTGCCGCCGGCCGCCTCGAAGCGCGCTTCGTGACCCGGCAGCGTCACATGGCCGCGCTCGGGATGGCCGATGGGGACGACGAGTGGCTCGTGCCCGTCGCGCGTGACGTCGGCGAAGTTCGCATCGAACGCCTTCGCGAGTCCGGCGACGACATCCGGATGCGCTTTCGCGACGTTCCGCTTCTGGCCGGGGTCGGCGATCATGTCGTACAGCTCCCAGCCGCGCTTCTCGCCGTAGCGCACCGCGCGCCAACGATCGGTGCGCGCGGCTCCGATGGAAGGCGACGGTCCGTTGCCGCGCGATCGGTGCGTGAACAGCGTGCGTTCGGGCCAGGCTCCGAGCGGCTTTCCGTCGAGCCGCAGAAGCGGCACGAGGCTGCGCCCGTCGAGCGGTCGCGCCTTGTCGTCGAGCTCCGGCACGCCGCAGAGCTCGAGCAGGGTCGGCAGCAGGTCGATGTGCATCGCGATCGGCTCGACGCGCGTTCCCGGCGCGATGCGCCCCGGCCAGCGCACGAAGAGTGGTACGCGCACGCCGCCTTCGTGCACGCTGCCTTTGCGCCCCTTCATGCCGCCGTTGAAGCGGTTCGAGTTCGGACCGTTGTCGGTCAGGAAGAGGACGATCGTATCGCGCGTCAACTCGAGCGCGTCGAGCTTCGCGAGGATGCGGCCGATGTTGTCGTCGATGTTCTCGCACATCGCGTAGGCGCAGGCCGCCTTTGCGTCGAGGCCGCGCTTCGCGTACTTGTCGTGGTAGCGATCGGGAACCTGCCACGGTGAGTGCGGCGCGTTGAACGGCACATAGCAGAAGAACGGTGCGGCGCGGTGCTCGTCGATGAACTCGATCGCCGCATCCGCCAGCACGTCGGTGATGAAGCCCTTGACGCGCGACTCGACGCCGTTTCGTTCGAGCGTCGTGTCGAAGTAGTTGTTCCAGTGCCCGGCGCAGAAGCCGAGGAACTCGTCGAAGCCCTGTCCGTTCGGGTGATAGGGGTAGTGGCGGCCGTTGTGCCACTTGCCGAAGCAGCCGGTCGCGTAGCCGGCAGCGCCCAGCGCCTCGGCGATGGTCGTCTCCTCGGCGCGCATGTTCTCGCGGCCCCGGGTGACACCGTGCGTGCCGGTGCGCAGGCTGTAGCGACCCGTGAGCAGGCTCGCTCGCGTCGGCGCGCAGACCGGGCTGACGTAGAAGCGCTCGAAGCGCGCGCCCTCGGCCGCGAGCCGGTCGAGGGCCGGCGTGTCGATCGCGGCGTTGTCGTGCGACCGGACGTCTCCCCAACCCTGATCGTCGGTCATGATCAGGACGACGTTGGGCCGGCGTGCGAAGAGCGGCTCCGGAGACGCGACGAGGAGGACGAGCGCGGCGACGACGGCGTGGGTTCTCACGTGACAGACCTCGATTCGGAGTGGCATCGCCGAGTGATGCTATCCGATGTCGTCACTCCCCGCAGAGGGGGAACTCGGCGCAGTCGAGCGCGTCGACGGTCGGATCGTCGCCGCAGGCCGTGAACGGAGCTGCCGGCGCGGCAGTGCCGCGGAAGAGGTATCCGAGGATCGCGACAGCGTCCGTGATGTCGACGATCCCGCTGTCGTTCGCATCGGCCGCATCGACGCATGGCGTGTCGAGGCCGAGGAACAAGTAGGCGAGGATCGAGATGGCGTCGGTCAGGTCCATCTCGCCGTCGGCGTTCGCGTCGGCGCGTCGAAACGCCAGCGTCGCGGCGCAGCGCTCGTACGCTCCGACGTCGATCGCGGCACCGCACGGTCGCGGGTTGTCATCGCGATCCATCGAGGGCGCGAGCTCGCTCGTGCCGCTGTCGATCGCGGGAGAGTCCGGGCGCAGGCGGCAGTCCGGCTCCGCGACGACGAATGCCGGCAGGTCGTGTGTGCGGCCATCCATCGGGACTCCCTCGAAGCGCGTGTAGTCGAACTCGCCGGGGTCGACGAAGCGGGGATCGACGTCGGTCATGCAGAGAGAGGCGTCGTCCAACTCCGACGGCGGATCGTTGCGCCAGAACACGCAGTTGCGCAGGTCGAGCGATGAGCCGGGCGCCAGGAAGCCGCCGCCCTCCTCGGCGCGATTGGCGTAGAACGTGCAATTCGTGACGGCGACCGTCGAGTTCACGCTGTAGAACCCGCCACCGTAGTAGGCGACGTTCGCCGCGATGACGCAGTTGACGAGCTCTGGCGAGGACTCGAACGCATCGAACCCGCCGCCGTAGTACGTCACGTTGCCGATGATGCGGCAGTTGAGGAGGCGAGGCGACGAGCCGGTCTTGTTGTGCACTCCCGAGCTCGCGTAGGAGCCAGTGTTGCGCGCGATTTCGCAGTCGACGAACGTCGGCGAGGACGCATCGAGGAATGCGCCGCCGCCGCACGTGACCGAGTTCTCGGAGAGCACGCAGCGCTCGACCGTCGGCGACGATTCGAGGCAGTAGAGCGCGCCGCCGTAGGTTGCCGTATTGCGCGTGACGATGAGGTTGCGCAGGGTCGGGCTCGAACCGTTGAGGCAGAAGAAGCCGCCGCCGTTCGGAGTCGCCGCCACGAGCGTGCCTGTCCCGCCGGTGACGGTGAAGCCTTCGACGCGCGCCGCCTCGCTTTCGCCGTTCTCGAAGACGAAGACGCTACCGCGGCGCGGGTCCACGGGTTGTGCGCGGATGATCGTCTGTGTCGGTCCGACCTCCGAGACCAGCGTCAGGTCTCTGCCGCGGAAGTCGATCGGCTGTGTGACGATGTACTCACCTGGCGCGACCAGGATCGTGACGGTGCTGTTCTCCGCGATGCGGACAGCCTCCGGGATGGTCGCGACGTCCGCAGGAACGCGCAAGACCGATGAGCGAAGCGGCGGCGTCCAAGCGAGGCAGGCGAAGCACGCGAGGCAGGCGAAGCACGCGAGGCTGTTGGTGCGGCGCATGAAGGGCTCCAGGCGCCAACTCCAACGGTACCCTTTGCGGAGGATTCATTTCCGCGACCCGGTTGACCAGCCGCGCCGTGACGAGCGGCGCGGCCGTGCTCCGGTGATAGACCCTCGCTGCGGGCGAAACCACTGAAGATTCGTAGGGAATTGTCGGGCCTGTCCGAGGCGGCGCTCCTACACGTACCGCTTCGGCAGCTCCCACGGCGCGCGATACTCCCTCGCGAGGAGCCGTGTCGCCTCGGCGTCGCCGACGATCTCCTTCTTTTCCGCGTCGAACTCCAACGAGCGTGCGAGCTTACACGACAGGTTGGCGAGCGAGATCGCGACGTCGATGCGGTGGTGGTACCCGACGTGGCACAGCGGTTCGCCTCGCGTGCGGATCGCGTCGAGCCACTCGCGGTAGTGACCGACCGAATCGGGGATCGTCTTCTCGACCGGAGCGGCGTTCTCCATGCGCTTGCCTTCCGGCACGATGCGGTGCGTCGTGTAGTCGGACATCAGGGTGCCGTTCGGGCCGCGGAAGTACGTGCCGTGGCGGCGGCGCGTTTCGTTCTTGCCCTGGAAGTCGAAGCCGAACGAGTTCGCGATCGACAGGGTCCACGCGAGCGTGAAGTCGTCATCGTACTCCCACAGCGCTTCCTGGCAGTCGGGGCAGTCGCCGCCGTCCTGCACGATGCGCCGCGAGCCGAACGACGCGACGCGGCGCGGGTAGCCGAGGTCGAGCGCCCAGTACGGCAGGTCGAGGATGTGCGGCGCCATGCCGGGTGTCCAGCCGCCGCTGTACTCCATGAACGAGCAGTTGTCGTACGCGCTGCGCACGATGCGCGGGTTGAACGGCAGCTTGCGAGCCGGGCCGCACCAGAGGTCCCAATCGAGGCCGGCGGGCGGCTTGCAGTCGTCCGCGCGACCGATTCCCTCCGGTCCCTGGTTCATGACCATGAAGCAGCGTGCTAGCGTGACCTTGCCGAGGTTGCCCGAGCGGACGATCTCGACCGCGCGGCGGTAGTTCGGCAGCGCGTGGATCTGCGTGCCGACCTGCGTAACGCGCTTGTGCTCCTTTGCCGCCTTGTCGACGGCGAAGCTCTCCTGCACGCTCAGCGTCATCGGCTTCTCGACGTAGACGTCCTTGCCGGCTTCACACGCGTGGATGACCTGCAGCGCGTGCCAGTGCGGCGGTGTCGCGATGACGACGCCGTCGATGTCCTTGCGGTCGAGCAGCTCGCGATAGTCGACGATACCGACCGGCTTGTCCGTGCAGCGCTTCATGGCCGCTTCGCGGCGCTCGGTCCAGACATCGCTGATCGCGACGATGTCGACGTCCTTCTTCTTGTTCTTCTCCTTCAGGAACTCGCCGAGGACGGTCGAGCCGCGCTTGCCGACGCCGATGCAGCCGAGGCGGATACGCTCGGAAGGGCTCGTGCCGGCCGAGAGGCTCGCCGCGGTGAGCACGCCTGCCGCCCCGATACTCGCCGTGTCGCGAAGGAACCGCCGCCTCGTTCGTCGCTCGCTCGTTTCCATGGAAGGGTCCTTTCCGGATACGATAGGGGAGTCCGCTCCAGTCGACCTGCCCACTGATGATGGCCTTTGTACGAAGAACGAGCGATGCAAGCAATCAAGTCCTTTCACGTCCTCACGGTAGCGTTCGTGCTGTGTGTGGGCGTTGTCTTGCGAGCTGAGGAAGAACCGCTGTCCGCGAGGAACGCCGACGGCCGAAAGCCGCTTCAGGTGCGCAAGGAGGCCGAGGTGATGCGCGTCGACGCCGGGACGCGGCCGGTCTTCGAGTACCGTCACGCTGGCGCGAAGTTCAAGCCGTACGTGAAGCGCTTCTGGACGCCTGGCGGCGTCAACGTGCTGCGCGATTCCCCTCACGATCACGTCCACCATCACGCGCTGATGTTCGCGCTCGCCGCGGACGGCGTCGACTTCTGGAGCGAGCGTCCGGTGTGCGGGCGTCAGGTCCCGCGAGCGACGCGGGCCGTTCCGGCACGAGCGCGAGGCGGGGTCGGTGCCAAGGCGGTCGTCATGGCCGGCGTCGAGCAGGATCTCGAGTGGATCTCGAAGGACGGCAAGGCGCTCCTCGTCGAGAAGCGCACGGTCACGGCCGCCGACCCGAAGGTCGTCGGTGCGTCGCTCCTGACGTGGCGCACCCGGCTCGAGGTCGCGCCCGGCAAGGACGCGGTGAAGCTCGAGGGGCAGCACTACTTCGGGCTCGGCCTGCGGTTCGTGCAGACGATGGACCAGATCGGCCGCTTCCGTGCCGCCGGTGGGAAGGGTAGCACCGCCCCCGAGGTCGTTCGCGGCACGGAGAAGCTGAGGCGTTCGCTGTGGTGCGCGTACACGGCCGAGATCGCGAAGGGCAAGCCGGTGACGGTCGCGATGTTCGACCTCCCGAAGAACCCGCGCAGCCCGGCGACGTGGTTCACGATGACCAAGCCGTTCTCGTATCTCGCGGCGACGGTCGATGTCTGGCGCCAACCGCTGAAGCTCGAGAAGGGCAAGAGCGTTGCGTTCTGCTACGGCGTCGCGATGTGGGACGGCGACGTGTCGCCGGAGGCCATCGAGGCGGTATACCGCCGGTGGGTGGCGGTGACGGCTGAGGCCGGAGGGGCGGGAACTGCTGAGGAACGCTGACTGGGAGATCCAGGGAATCGAACCCGGGCTCTGTCGAACCGACGTCGGCACACGTCGCGAAGAGGAGGAGCTCTAAGAGATCCTGATAGCGAACGCCGAGAAGACAAACGGCGTTTCCGTGCACACTCAAACGGCGAAGCTCGGCGGGGGGCAGCATCGGCAACAGGCGACGGCCGCGCGCGCCCGACGAGGCTCTCTGTCGTTGATGGGCGACGACGAGCCGACGCTCGTTGACACGCGCGGAGTGACCCGGGTACCGTTGCCGTATCGACCTCTCCAACGGCGAGGTGCACGCGATGGATCGCATTCCCGGTCTACGATTGATCATCGCGCGGGGCGCGCTGCGGAAGGCACTGCGGCGGGCGGGCTGGTGGATCCTCGCGATCACCGTCGTCGGCGTGACGGCTCGCACGATCCGCGATCCCCAATGGCTGCCGCGGTCGTGGTGCGTCGTGCGGACGCAGATCGGCACGGCGGGCTCGCGTTGGCGGGCCGCCAAGGAGCTGGAGAAGTATGACCCTGGCGCGGCGGCCGAGTGGTACATCGAGCGGGTGCGAAGCGGTGAGTGGGTCTGTTCGGCGCCTCGGACTCCTCGATGCTGCATGGTGGATCCCGGAGATCCCGCGGACGACCACGCGGTCCTCGCGCTCGCGCGCACCAAGCACCCGATCGCGGTGCGGGAGATCACCCGTCTCGTGCGGGAGTATCCTCCGCTGCCGTACGAGTTCGGCCCTTCCTTCGAGTACGCGATGATTCGTCTCGAGGCGGCTGCTATCCCTCCGCTGACCGAACTCCTCCGCGACCCGGACCCTCGCGTGCGATGGACCGCCGCCTGGATCGTCGGCGTAGCTGCGGAGCACTTCTGCTCCCTGACCCCGCTCGTCGTCGCGTGTCTCGAGGACGACGATGAGTACGTACGTGTCCACGCTTCCTGTGCCCTCGTGAGCATCGCCTCGCGGCATCGCGTGCCGAGCGACGCGCTGATCGCAGGGCTCGGTGACTCGAGCGCGACGGTGCGGACGAATTGCCTGTCCGCATTGGGCCGGACTCAGCTGTCCACGGCCGAGAACGAGGCTGTCACGGCGCTCCTGGACGACCCGGTGGCGTTTGTGCGGATTGCGGCGAGGATGACCCTGGCGCGGGCGGCGCGCTGACGCGGGCTTCAGCTCAGTTCGTGTACGGCACCGTGCCGTTCGCGTTGACCGTGTACTTCCACAGGTCGATGTAGTGCTTCGCCGGACGGAACGCGTCGCCCGAGGCCTCGAGGCGTCGGCCGAGCCAGCGGTCCATCTTGTCGACGAGCTTGGCGTGCTCCGGCTTGCCGGCGAGGTTGTCGAGCTGGTGTGGGTCGCTCTGGTTGTCGAAGAGCAACCACGGTCCGTCGAGCCCGCGCGCGTACGTGTAGCGCGACGTTCGCAAGGCGCGGTACTCGCGGCCGCCGACGCGGCGAGACCACTGACCGAATGGTGCGGGGCACGTCAGCAGCGCCGCGCCGTCCGACGGATCGTCGCCACCACGCAGGTAGCCGCTGTAGTCGAGCCCCTCGACGCTCGTGGGAATCTCGACGCCGCACAGGCCGAGCAGGGTCGGCATGAGATCTTCCGAGTTGATCGGCGCCGTCACCTGACGCCCGGTCGTGCCGAACGCGGCCGGATAGCGCAAGAGAAGCGGTACGCGGACCGACTCGTCGTACGGCTGCTGCTTCTTGTACGCTCCGTGCGAGCCGATCAGATCGCCGTGGTCCGACGTGAAGACGAAGATCGTGTCGCGCTCGATGCCGGCGTCGACGATCGTCTTGCGCAGCTTGGCGATGCAGTCGTCGAGCGCCGTACAGTGCGCGTAGTAGCCGGCCAGATCGCGCCGTGCGCGCTGGCGGAGCGGCTTCGGTACGTTCGGCCGCAGCGGCATCTTCGCGGGCTCGTACATGGCGCGGTACTTCGGCGGCGCCGTGAGGTACGGCGCGTGGGGCGGTCCCCAGGCGAGGAAGAGCACGAACGGCGCGTCGCTCTGCGCTCGCTGGGCGATGTAGCGCTGTGCGTCGCGCGTCTGCGCGATCGCGTCGTAGCCCTCCCAGCGCAGCTTCTCGGGCGTGTCCCCGTAGTAGAGCGAGTTGTTGTACGCGTGCGTGCACTCGAGCACCTTCCAGTACTCGAAGCCCTGACGCCGCTCGCGCGGGATGAAGTTCGACCGTCCCCGGCCGTCGACGTGCCACTTGCCGATGTAGCCGGTGCCCCAGCCTTCCTTCGCGAGCACCTCGGCGATGGTCACGGTCTTCGCGGGCAGCTGCACGTCGTTCAGGAACACGCCGTGGGTCAGCGGCCGCGGACCCGTCAGCAGCCCCGCCCCCATCGGGCAGCACACCGGACACCCGGCAACGGCCTGCGCGAAGTCGATGCTCTCGCGCGCCAACGCGTCGAGGTGCGGCGTCTTCACGACGCGGTTGCCGTTGTATCCGAGCGCTTGCGCCCGCCACTGATCGGCGAGCACGAGCACGATGTTCGGCCTCTTCGCGGCATCGGCAGGCGTCGCGGCTGCCGACAGGATGACGGCGGCAAGGAGGAGGCGGACGGGAAGACCTGGCCGGGATGCCATGCGGTGCTCCTTCCTGCGGGCTGGATGCGTCGTAGGATCGGGTGGCCGTCTGCCGGTCACTCGGTCGGTTGCGAGTCGCTCGACTGGGAGTCGCTCGATTCGTCGGATGGGTTCGGGCCGGCGCTCCGCGGGTGGTACGGATCGAGGGGACCGGCGGGCCCGATCGGCCCGGTCGCTCGCTCGCTCACCTCGGCCGTCTCCTGGATCAGCGTCTCCATCGCCGTCAGGTCGATCGAGCCGGGCGCGTTCAGGTAGACGCGACCGTCTTTGCCGACGAAGAGCGTGCTCGAGAAGCGATCGACTCCGAGGAGGCGTGCCGTGGCCTGATCGATGATCGCCTGCGGGAACGTAATCCCATGCTTCGTCAACACGGCGTCCAGGGTCACCTGGGCGACGTCGGTCTCGGTGCGCGCCATCACTGCAAGCCCGACGATGTCGATCTTGCCCTTGTGCTGGTCGAAGAAATTCTGGCACGCCGGCAGCTGTCGCAGGCTCGTCTCTGACCACGGCCCCCACACGAAGAGGACCACGGCCTTGCCCTGGTGCTTCTGCCAATCGATCGGAGTGCCGAACAGGTCCGTGGCGGTCGGAAGTGGCCTCGCCTTGCCCTTCTCGTTGTTCCACGCGATCTGCGTGACGAGGGCCTCTGTCTTGTAGCCCCTGCCCGCGTCGAGAGGCAGCGACTCCGCGATGGCGACGCCGACGAAGTCGTCGTCGGGAGCTATGGCGACCTCGGCGGCGCGTTGTCGCACGTCCTCGACCATCGAATCGAAGCGCGGCTCTCCGTCGAGAAACGCGAAGACGTCCTTGGTGTCGCGTTCGAGCTCGGCGAAGTCCTTGTAGCCGTCCTCGATCGCATCGTGGAGCGCCGCCAACGTGCTCTCCTTGTCCTGCTGCTGCGCGAACGCCTTCGCTCGCAGGTACCTCGTCACCATCGCGCGGCTGTTCGCCGCGAGCACGAGGATCTCCTCGGTGACGCTCAGCGCACCCCCGTAGTCGCCCTTCGCGTACAGGGTCAGCGCCTTCTGCTGCAGCAGCGAATGGCTCTTGGTCTTCTGCGTCGCGAGCGTCGCGTCGAGGGCTTCGAGCGCCTCGTCGTAGCGCCCGGCCGCCGTCGCGAGACGGGCCTTCTCCCATGCCGCCTCCGTGAACCTCGGGTTGCGGGCCAGGGCTTGATCGAAGAGCTCCTCCGCGGTCTTCGAGTCGCCAGCGCGCAGCGCGGCCTGGGCGCGCGAGATCAGCTTCCTCGCGGCCCGCACCTCAGGCGGAACGCCCGCGGCCAGCGGCGCTCGCGACAGGCCTGCCTTCGGCCCGTTCTCGTCGCGTGTGCTTCCGGACGCCTTCGACGTCGTGGGCGTCGTCAGAGTCGCCTTCGGCGCGTCTGTCGACGCTGTGGCCTTCTCCGGCGAATCGGGGGAGCTCGCCGGCGTGGAGGGCGTCGTGGGATCGGGGGACGAATCTGTGCAGCCGACGAAGGCGACGGCGCAGAGAGCGAGGAGCAAGCGTCTCATGGGGCTTTCTAGTGCTGGGTTGGCCATGGTATCGAACGCGTAATGATACCATGCTCGGGCCCCTTCGGGCCGCGCGCCGCCACTCGACCCCACCATCCCGGCCCGTTCTCCCCGGCCCATAAAAACCGGGCCCGAGGCGTTGTCGACTCGGGCCCGCTCGACCTCTCGCTAAAGGGCAGGACCCTCCGGCGAGGCGTCTACGTCACGCGATCACTCGCAACCCGTGGGGGCTTCGCAACCGAGGGCGAGGTCGCTCTCGGCAGCGCTCGTGCCACACTCCGGGAACGGCGCGACCGGAGCCGGGCCACCCAGGAAGTTGAAGCCGAGGATGTAGATCGCGTCGGCGACCTGACCGACGACCGCGCCGTCGCCATTGGCGTCGCACGCAGCCAGACAGTTAGGAGCGGGGCCACCTGTGAAGTTGTAGCTCAACAGGAAGACCGCGTCCGCCACCTGACCGACGACCGCACCGTCATCGTTGCAGTCACCGCGGATGAACGGACCGATGCCCGTGACGCACTCGATTGCCGACACGGTGTAGTTGTCGATCTCGGTCGTCACGGTCGCACCGCCGGTGCCAGCGGTCGCACCTGCGAGGTACGGGCCGGCCGGCAGCGGTTTGATGCGAGCCGAGAGGATATGCGTGGCCTCCTCGACACCCGCCGGCTCGCCGTCAGCGGCGTTCTGGCTCACCCAGACATCCACCTGGCCATCCGGTAGGTACTGGACGGTCATGTGGACACCGGCCGGATCGTAGAGGTTCGGCAGGTCGGCAGTCGCCACACCGAAGTCGGCGTTGGTCTGCACGGAGTCGACCCAGCCGTCCAGGTCCAGCCCGAAGTGAGCCACCTCGTCTTCGGTGGCCTGGTTCGAACCGGCGCCGGGCACCTCGTTGTTACCGCCGCCGACCCAGATGTCGGCCTCGATGGCGAAGCTCGGGTGGGTCTCCGTGGTGTTGTTGAGTTCGCAACCAGCGAAGCCGAGCGATCCACCGCTGCAGCCGATCAGGGTCGAGATGCGCCCGGTAGCGCCGGGGTCTGGCGCGAGCAGACGGTAGCCCACGGTGACGTCACCCGTCTCATCGTCCGGGGCGCTGTCGTGCTTGCAGTTCGCATAGCCGACTGCGACGCTCTCCGGCGCATCTGCCCACGTCTCCGTGTGGTAGAGCTGCCAGTTGCAGCTGTCGGCCGGGTCGAGCGTGCCATCAGCGAGGCCCGGGTTGTGCGACATCAACACGTAGAACGTGTCGCCGCGACGGCTGATGCGCTGGAATCGCGCCCAGGAGCCCGCCACCGGTCCGGTGATCTCGTACTGACCACCGTTGCACTCGCCGTGGTTGCGGCGGCCCGCGACGCGCATGGCGTCCTGACCGTCCACGTGACCCTGCGCCATGATGAGACGCTGGCAACGATCGGCGGCGCCTTCGTCGAGCTGACGAGCCATGAGACCCGCCTTGCCCCAACGGCCACCGCCGCCGATGTTCAGCGCACCGTCGCCGTCCGGATCGTGGTCGGCCATGATGTCGAAGTCGCCTTCGACCTCGGTGTACTGGAAGTAGAAGTCGTCGCCGCCGGTCCAGATGTCCTTATCGGTGGCGCTGACGGTCGTGTACACGTCATCGACGTCGTTGTAGGAGCCGGTGCTGCGACCTTCTCCCTCTTCGGTGCCGACGAGCACACCGACCGTGTCGTCAACGACGGGGCCGAGGTCACCACCGACGACGGTCGTCACGTCGCCCTCGGGGATCGGCGTGCAGATCGCGTCCTGCGAACGGAACGCGATCGTCATGCCGTCGGCCGGGTTGACGTCGCCGGGCAGGCCGTCCTTCGTCAGGAAGATGTCGACGTCGGCCACGAAGCCGTCGGCGGCATCCCCACCGGTCTCGTACCAGATTCCAGCAGCCGTGCCGCCGATCGTCTGATCGGTCAGGCGCATGCGGCCGTCGACGATGCCCGGCGTGAAGCCGCCCGGAGGCAGCGTCTGAACCGAACGCGCGACGATGCCCGTCGTGCCGTCGTCGTAGTCGTCGGCCACAAGCTCGGCGCCGAGCTCGAGGCTGGTGCAATCGAGCGGCTCGACCTCGAACGGTCCGACCTCGAAGGTGTACCGCATGATGGTCGGGTTGTTACCGCCGTTGTTCTGGCCGTGGCCACCGACCGCGGCGCCGATCAGGATGCTGTCCGCCCACGGGCCGTACGTGTGGGAGCTGATGTGGTTCCACGCGAGGGGCGAGCCCGGGTTGTCCGGATCGTCGTAGGACATCTCGGCGGTGAACGTATCGCCGACGCGGGTCAGCCGGATGTGCTGCGGGCGGCGATCGATGAACTGATCACCGGTGGCAGGGTAGCCGACCAGGTCCTGCTCGGAGATGTTGAACACGCCGATGCCCGTCGCCTCGTGCTGATCACGCCACTGGAAGCGCGGGTACTGCAGGTTCGAGCCCGAGCTCACGTGCGGGAACACGTTCCGCGACCGGTAGTGGCACGACTGGCGCGCCATGAGGCCGGCGCGGGCCCAGGTGTGGCCGTCGCCGTCGGTGTTGTCGTCGATCGCGTCGATGTACAGCGTCGCGACGAAATCGCCGGTGACCGACGTGTACGCGTACTCCATCTCATCGGAGTTGGTCCAGATGTCGCGACCACCCGACTGCGACTCGAGGATCGGCAGGCCGTTGGGGGCCGTCTCGCCGGTGTCCACCGTGCCGCTCGGGAAGAGGACGCCCGGGACGCCGATGTAGTGCGCGTTGTCGAACGGACCGATCGGGCCGGTGCCCTCCAGGACGAATCCAGCGGAGCTCGCCGGGACGTAGGCCTGGCCGACCACCTCACCGTTCATCGTGACCGCCCCACCGGCAGCCGCCAGCGTGTAGCTGACGCCAGCGTCGGCGAGCGTGGCGCAATCGGTCTCGAAGGTGACCGTGTAGCCGGTCGTGGTCAACGCCGCGACATCGCAGTCACCGTCCGGGTCGGCGCAAATCGTCGGCCCGGAGAGCGGGGAGGTCTGGACGTTGGCGGGCGGCGTGGCGTCGTCCGAGACCTTCAGGACGTACGTGCCCTGGCTGGTGCCCCAGCCGTAGACGCTGACGTAGTACGTCTCGCCGGCGACCGAGGGCCACGAGACCAGCGACTGTCGGCCGCAGGTGTCGTCGTTCGAGCCGACGCAGCCGGCCGCGTCGCACGTGCCGTCGAAGACGGCGAGGTACGTGTCGTACGCGTAGACGTCCTGACACGTCTGAACCGTCATCTGCTCGCCGGTTCCTTCGACGACGTAGTAGTGCGCCGGAGACGACTGCGGGTTGCAGTCCACGCCGACGTCCGCACCGACGGTACAGCCGACGCCGTACTCGCCCGGCGCGATCTCGGTCGCGCTGGCGCAGTCGAGGCCGCCAGCACCGACACCACCACTGGGGAAGCCCCACATGGCGATGCGGCCGTTGTGGCCACCACCACCCTCGAAGACCTTCATGAGGATCGTGTGCGTTCCAGCCGTCAGTTCGATGGCGCACTGGTTCTCGGTGACCCACTGCGCGGCGTTGTTGTTGCCACCGCCCGAGCGGGCCTGGATGAGAACCTCCACGCCGTCGACCAGCACCTGGATCGAGTCGTCCGCGCTGGCACCGATCAGAATCTGAGTGTCTTCCGACACCGTGACCTGCGTCCAGGCGTAGTGCATGGCGTTGTCACAGTTGCAGAGCGCCTGCAGGTCGAGCCCGGTGCCGTTGTTGACGGGGACACGTCGCACGGTCTGGTCTACAGCGTCCCGGTCAGCGATCGTATCGCCCTCGTTGAGCGTGTTGACCTCGTCGTCGCCGATGGAGAGATACGCCTCGCGCATCGCGTCGACACCGGGATTCGCACCGGGCGGGTTCGCGACCGGGCCGACCAGGAAGTACTCGAGGACCGCACCGTTGCCGGCATGGAGACCGTCGTCGTCCTCGACGATGGGATCGACCGTACCGCCGTCAGCGGTGATTTCCACGGTCGGGTCCATGATCGTCTCGATGACGGTCAGCGCGCCTTCGCAGGGGCCCTCGCCGGTCACCGTTACCTCGACCTCCGCGTTGCACCCCTGCGGGTGCCCCACGATCGAGCGGTTGGCCGAGTACTGGATCTGGCCCGCGTAATCCTCGCCGTAGCCGGAGCCGAGGAACACGATGCCGGTGCTCTCCGAGTTGCCG
>CAYMRB010000009.1:25263-51154 GCA_964392615.1 uncultured Planctomycetia bacterium
CGTCGCATCGGCGCCGTCGATGCGGATACCGCACTCGAGGTTCCAGCCGCCGCCCTGCTCGAAGGCGCGCGCCGTCAGGACGCTGATGCCGGGAGGCAGAATCGCCGGGGCGACGTTCTGGCACTTGCCGCCGCCGCGGCACACCACGACGTTGTGAACCACGGCGTTGTTGAGCTGGACGTACAGGCCGTCGTCGCTACCGCCGCAGATCTCGATGGCGATGGGCGCGCCCGTCGTGTTCTCGACGAACGTGTGCGCCTGCGCCATGATCCAGTCGCCGGGGATGTTCGTCGCGCCGGGGACGCCGGGCACGACGTTGGCGTTCATCCAATCGGCGAACCCCTGGAAGTCCATCCGGTTGCCCTGCATGCCGCCGATCGCGGTCCCGTCGATGCCCAGGGCATCGCCGAGGAACGCGTTGCTCAGCACGAGAGCTGCCGTCGGATCGCCCTCCGCCCCATCGAGGTTTCCGGCCTCGATGTTGTTGGCGGTGGTCATGCCCGAGAAGTCCCAGGTATCGCCGGCGGTCGGCGTGTCCGTGGTCCAAACATCCCAACCATCCGGACCGGGCGCTCGGGCCTGTCCCGCCGTGCTGCCATTGCAGCCCTCGGGGTTGCCCGAGACCACGTAGCTCCAACCAGGACCCTGGATGGAGCCATTCGGGTTGTACTGCGCCATCGCTGGCGTAGCCAACATTGCGAGAAGCGCTCCGGCTCCTGCGACCAAACACAGCTTCCTACACATCGTAAGAGATACCTCCTTGAGAACCCTGAACTCGAACAGCCAGCTGAACGGCGGACGGCACTCCTGTTCCGACCGGGCGAGCGACCACTCGACCGACCGACACGGATTCGAGATGCCGACCGTGTCCTCCTTTTTCCACTCGAACACGTCAAAGCACGCGGTACCGGGGGCACCGAGCGCCGTATTGCTTGTCAGACAGTTTCCGAGGAGCCTCTATCGAGGGCCTCGTGTGGCTTGAAAGATCTCACTCGCTTTCGAAGCCGGTGACAGTTTTCTACCCTGGTTTCCTCAGGCATCCATTCGCCGGCCGAACACCTGCAGCTGCGCGACAGGACGCCGGCCCAACGCCGGAAACCAAAGACCCGAAGAATCATATCCATCCCAATGAGCCCAGAGGCTCGTGGTGACGAGTATAGCAGACCTTGTCAGCTTTCCAACCGAGTTTTGACACCGTCGATGACGGATTCCCGTACACCATACGTGTTTGCAGGATGTTGCGCGCCGAAGAGCGCCCCCAACGAAGCGTTCTATCGCTCGCGATGAGCTACGACCTCTTCGCAGCTCGACCGAGCTCGCCGCAGAGCGGCTCGACGACGTGTTCGCGCACATCGCTCGGTCTATCGTACCGCGCGAAGAGCGCATACAGCTTCGTCAAAGCGGCCTCGGTCGTCAGGTCGGCGCCGCCGACAACGCCGGCGCGCGCGAGCGACGATCCGGCCGCGTAGTGCTCGAGCGACACGCGGCCGCGTCGGCATTGGCTGACCGCGATCGCGACGACGCCGCGGTCGACGGCACGGCCCAACGCGGCGGCGAGCGTGCCGTCGCGTGTTGCCGCAGTGCCGGCGCCGTAGCACTCCAAGACGATGCCTTCCAGCGGCGCGCGGAGCACATGTTCGACGAAGTCGAGCGCGATGCCCGGGAAGAGGCGCAGCACCGCGAGTCGCGCATCGAGCGCCGAGGGCAACTCGAGCTGTTCGCCTGCGGCGCAGGCAGGTGGCAGCACGAGCTCGCGGTGGATCGAGATCTCGACACCGGCCTCGCCGAGCGCGGGGAACGCCGGCGAGTCGAACGCGCCGAAACCCGCAGCATCGACCTTCACGGCGCGATTGCCGCGCAGTAGGCGGCGTCCGAAGTAGAGGCAGACTTCCGGGATGTCGCCACGCCCCGCGATCACGAGCGAGGTGATCAGGTTGTCCCAACCGTCGCTTCGGGTCTCCGACAGCGGGATCTGCGAGCCGGTGACGATGACCGGCTTGTCGAGGCCGCGCAGGAGAAACGACAGCGCCGATGCGGTGTACGCCATCGTGTCCGTGCCATGCAGGACGACGAAGCCGTCGAACTCGTCGGCGCGCAGGGCGATGTCGCGCGCGATGCGCAGCCAATCGGCAGGGGCGAAGTCGGCGCTGTCGAGCAGCGGCTCGCGTTCCTCGACGACGAACTCCGGCACGCCGGCGCGCGCCAGCTCGGGCGCGGCCCTCATGAGCGACAGCAGGTGTCCGGGCTTCGACGCGTAGCCGCTGCCCGACTCGGTCATGCCGATCGTGCCGCCGACGTAGGCGATCCAGACGCGCGGTGCGGTCATCATCGCATCCTCACCGTGACACTCAGCGCAAGCGGAAGCTCAGCTCGCGGCGTTCGCCGTAGCGCAGCACGGTGAGCTTCAGCGTGTCGCCCTTCTTCTTCTGCTGCACCGCGTACGCGAACAGGTCGCTCTCGCGCATCGGCTCCGTGCGGCCGTCGACCGCGACGATGATGTCACCCTTGCGGAATCCGGCGCGCTTGGCGGTGGCGTGCTCGCCGTGCTGGCCGACGTGTTTCGCGCGCAGCGCGAGCTCGTTCGCGCCGATGCGAAGCCGGCGACGCTCACGGGCCGGCACCTCCTCGAGCAGCATGCCGCCCGTCCCCATGCGTCGCAGCTCCCAGCTCGTCACGCGCCAGGAGATGTCGTCGCGGCGGCGCCAGCCGGGTGTGAGCGGCAGCTCGAGCTTGAGTTCGCGGGCGCCCTCGGACTCGTCGTCGTCGCCGCGCTGTACGCGTGCCGTTAGGTGTCCCTCCTGCGGCGCGTTGTGGAGCACCCACGACGCGTCGGCGATCGACACGAGGGGCTGCCCGGCGAGCGACAGCAGCTCGTCGCCGGCGCGGAAGCCCTGCCGTGCCGCGATCGAGCCCGGCGCGACCGACGCGATGCGCGCGCGGTGGCGCGGGTCGAGCGTCATGCCGAACACCTCGGTCGAGGGCCACGGGAAGACGACCTCGTCGGGCATCGCGCGGCCGCCCTCGCGGAAGATCAGGCGCTCGGCGTCGCGGATCTGGTGGCAGTGGATGCAGCTCTTGACCACATCGCCGCCGTAGTCGAGGACCGCCTTGTAGCGTCCCGCGAGCTGCGGGTAGTCCTCCGGCACGGCGTAGGCGAGCTTTTGTCGCGACCTCTTCGCGCGCAGCGACCCCTGGTTGGCCGGGTAGTGCGCGTGGAGGTCGAGGACGGTCTCGAGCGCTTCGCGAAACGCGCCGATCGACACGCGGCCCGTCTTGTCCTTCTGTGTTGAGCGCGACCCGAAGCGCCCGTAGATCGTTCGATCGGCGTTCAGGAAGACCGCGAAGAACGACAGGTCGAAGTCGAGCTGGAACAGCGACAGGTCGAGCCCGTTCGCCTGCGGCACGCGGACGCGGACGAAGCGGCCGAGGAGATCGCTGACGCGCTCGTCGAGGGCGGCGATCTGCTCGTCGAAGCCGCGGCAAGCGTCGCAGGGGATGCAGCGGAAGACGACCAGGAGCGGGCGGCCGGTCGCCTTCGCCTGCGCGAAGCCCGCGTCGAGGTCGTTGTAGATCCAGCGCCCGCCGGCCGTGATGTCCTTGCGGTCATCGCGCACGCGCGTCTCGCGGTCGCCGTCCGCGACGAGGCAGGGGGCGGCGAGGAGGGCGACGGCGAGCGATAGGAGCCACGGCGTGGTCGGTCGGGCGGTCGGTAGCGCGTGCATGGGGCGACCTCGTTCGTTGACAACGGTGAGCCTGGTCGGACGCGATCCTAATACCCGAATCGCGCCGCCCAACCAGAAAAGAGCCGTTGGCGACCGCGCGAAGGGAGAGGGACGCGCGTCCCGTCTCCGAGGAGGGGCTCTAAGGAACCCAGGAACCCAGGAAAGGAGGGATCGATGTGCTCTTCCTTTCCTGGGTTCCTGGGTTCCTTAGAGCTCTTCTTTCCTCGCACGAGGGCCAACGAGCGACGGTCTAAGCCGAGTTGTCAGTGAGGCTTACAAGAAAGATGGGAAAAGCGCGGCTGATGCCTTGTCTGGAGGGCAGTAGATGTACGGCGAATACGAGAGACCTCCTCCGCAGAACCAAGGGTTCTTCCGAGGAGGTTTTTTCGTGCCATGTCGCGGGTTGGAGGGCCACACATGCCGGAGCGACGGGTCGATCGCAGGGAGTTTCTGGGGGCGAGCGCTGCCGCCGCGGCGGGACTCGCCGCGACGCAGGTGGGGGCGCAGGACGCCGCAACCGCAGCCGAGGCGGCGTCCGAGGCGCCCGCCGAGAAGAAGCCGGTGCGCGTCGGCGTGATCGGCCTCGGCGGCCGGGGCTCGGGCCTGCTGCGCACGCTCGTCGGCGTCGAGGCGGTCGAGGTGCCGGCCGTCTGCGATGTGGTGGCCGACAAGGCCCGGCGCGCGCAGGATATCGTCCGCAAGGCCGGGCGCGGCGATCCCGAGGCGTACACCGGCGGGGCGGAGGACTATCGCCGCCTCCTCGCGCGCGACGACGTCGACGCGGTCCTGATCGCGACGCCGTGGGACTGGCACGCGCGCATGGCGGTCGACGCGATGCGCGCCGGCAAGTACGCCGGCGTCGAGGTGCCGGCGGCGTTGACCCTCGAGGAGTGCTGGAGCCTCGTCGACACCTCCGAGGCGACCGGGGTGCCGTGCATGATGCTCGAGAACTGGAGCTTCCGGCGCGACAACCTCGCGGTGCTGCAGATGATTCGTCGCGGACTCCTCGGCGAGATCGTCCACTGCCACTGCGCGCACTCGCACGATTGCATCGACCACTGGTTCTTCGACCGCGCCGGCAACACGCGCTGGAGCGGCGAGTTCCTCGCGCGGCGCAACGCCGACCAGTACCCGACGCACAGCCTCGGGCCCGTGCTGAGCTGGATGGACATCAACTGCGGCGACGCGTTCGCCTCGCTGACATCGACCGCGACGCGATCGACCGGAATCAACCGCTACTTCGAGCGCCGCTTCGGCAAGGACCACCCGAACGCGCGACGCAAGTGGGCACAGGGCGACATCGTGACGACCGTCGTGCGCACGCAACGCGGCAGCACGATCGTCATCAACTACGACATGCAGCTGCCGCGGCCCTACGACAACCGCTGGATGGTCCAGGGCACCCTCGGCCTGTACG
Organism: uncultured Planctomycetia bacterium; assembly: GCA_964392615.1. GTDB lineage: Bacteria > Planctomycetota > UBA8108 > UBA8108 > UBA8108 > CAYMRB01. The sequence continues at coordinate 30,403 of CAYMRB010000009.1, forward strand.
ACGAGGCGCGCGCGTCGGTCTACATCGCCGAGAAGAGCCCGAAGTACCACGACTGGGAGCCGTTCGCACCGTATCAGGACGAGCACGACCACCCGTGGTGGCGCGATCTGCGCCAGCGCAAGGCGGACGGAGGCCATGGGGGGACCGACGTTCTCGAGCTCGAGCTCTTCGTCGCGGCGGTTCGCGACAAGACGCAGACGCCGATCGACGTCTACGATTCGGTGACGATGAGCGTCATCATCCCGCTGTCGGAGAAGTCGATCGCGGCCGGCAGCGCGCCGGTCGAGTGCCCGGACTTCACGCGCGGCAAGTGGCGCACGCAGAAGCCCCGCTTCGCCGTCGTGACGTGACGTGACGTCCAAACCGTCACGAGGTGAGAGCATGACCCGCCTTTCGGGAACCGTGTCGAAGGCGTGGCTCGCCGCCGCGCTCGGCGTCGAGTTCGATCGGCGCTACTACCTCGACGTCGACCGCCGGCGCGAGATCGACCGTCGCTGCCACGAACACGTCGCCGAGGTGCGCGGTGATCTCGACCTGTTCTATTCCGAGTCGAACCTCGGCCGCTGCGCGCATTGGAATCCGCGCCAGGTGCTCGTCGGCGGCATCCAGCCGAACCTCATCCTCGGCATGCTGCTCGGGGCGGACCTCGTCGCGTGGCCGGATCAGGACGCCGACATCACGCCGGGTTGTCTGGTCGGAAGGCAGTCGTCGGATCTGCCCGCGCCGGAGGCCTTGCTCGACGATCCGCTCGTGCGGCTCCTCGACGACCAATGCCGCGCCGTGCTCGATGCCGCGGACGGCAGCGTGCCGATCCCGCCGTTCTTCTGGGACGCCTCCGGGCGCGCGGCGGTCCACGGTGCGGTGACGACGGCGCAGAAGCTCGTCGGCGAGGAGTTCTTCGTCGCCATGCTGACGGCTCCCGGCGAGTCGCGCCGACTGCTCGACTGGATCGTTGACGCGACGGTCGCGCTCGTGCGGCACTTCTCCGCTGTCGGCAAGCTGCCCGTCACGTCGGTTCACATCGGCGAGTGCTCCGCGTGCATGATCGGTCCCGAGCTCGTCGAGCGGTTCGCCGTGCCGGCCGCGTCGCGCATCGGGCGCGAGCTCGGCTCGGTGCGGTTCCACTCCTGCGGGGGAAGCGACGCGCTCCTCGCCAGCCTGGCGTCGATCGACGGACTCGGGTCGCTCGACGTCGGCGGCGACACGTCGATGGACCGTGTACGCGAGATCTTCGGCCGCGATCTCGAGGTGACCATCGCGCCGCTCGTCGGCGATCTCGGCAACGCGGATCCCGAGGCGCTGCTCGCGTGGGCCGAGCGCGTTCTCGACGACAACGACGGCGGCCGGCTCGAGATCATCTACCACCTCGAGCCGGGTTACCGGCTCGACTCGCTTCGCGCGCTCGATCGGTTCATCCGCGAAACCTAGCGCCGCCCCGTTACCGGGCGACTCGCCTCGAAGCGGTCGGAATCGCCAAAGCCTCTTCCGGCGCGACGCCGATCTCAGATGCAGTCGGGTCGTTCACGGGTGAGTCTGGGGAGGCATCGATGGTTCTGCCTGCACGAGTTTCGATAGCGGTCCTGCTCGCGTGCCTCGTCGTGTCGGGATGCGATGCCCAGCGAAGGACGGCCGTGGCGGAGACGACCTCGTGGCCGCCGCGCACCTCGGACGATCTCATCCTTGCCTACCGCACGGCGCACGCTCGAGGCGATGTGCAGCTCGCGCTCGATCTCGTGTGCATGGACGGCGTACGCGACCGCGTCGGCACCCGGTCGATCTACGTCGAGGAGTTCCGGGATGCGTTCCGTCAGCCGTTGCGCGACGTGCGGATCGCGCCTCCGAGCCCGGGTCAGCTGACGCAGTACGAACGCGGCGGCACGATCTACCGCACGAACCTCGAGGTCATCGGCAACCTCGTCGTCGAGGACGCCAGCGACCGGACGGCGCCGTCCGTCAGCTTCCCGATCGGCCGCAAGGACGGCGTGCTCTACATCGCGACGAGCGTACCGATCCCGTAACAGTCCGCGGGATCGCGCCGCACCGTTCGGGTCCTGGTCCTCTTGCCGGACTCGCTCGAGATCAGTCCTCGTGGAGGACCCAGCCCATCTGCTCGTCGTAGTGGAGCTGCTGGGCCTCGAGCTTCCTCTGGGCATCGAGGGACAGCCGCGCCGACGGCAGGAACCTCAGGCGGCGGACATCGATCTCCGAGCCCGTCGCCTCGCAGATGCCGTAGGTGCCGTCCTGGATCTTCTTCATCGCCACCGCGATCTCGCGCAGCTCCTTCGACTCGCTTTCCGCGAGGCGGAGGGAGAGGTCGGCCGTCACGGCGGTGGTCGCCTGGTCGGCCTCGTCGCCGCCCTTGGTGGTGATGTTCTCGTGGGTGCCGAGATACTCGGCCTCGATGGCACCGAACGAGCCGAGGAGCTCGCGCTTGCGCTCGAGCAGCTTGTTCTTGATGTGGCGCAGGTCCGACCTGGAGATGCGCTTCGACAGCGGCGGCAGCGCGGCCTTCTTCGCCTGGGCCTTCAGGTCGTGATTGAGGTTCGAGCTCGTCGCCGCGTTGTCCGGCGACTTGGCCGCCTTCTTGGTTGCGGCGGTCTTCTTGGGCGCCTTCGTCGCGTTCTTCTTCTTGGCGGCTGGGTTCTTCGGCGCAGCCTTCTTGGCGGCGGTTTTCTTGGCGGCTGGGTTCTTCGGCGCAGCCTTCTTGGCGGCGGTCTTCTTAGCGGTCGCCTTCTTGGCGGCCGGCTTCTTGGACGCTGCCTTCTTGGTGGAGCTCTTCTTCACAGTCTTTTTCTTTGCAGGACTTTTCTTGGCGGCGGCCTTCTTGGAGGCCGTCTTGGCAGGGGCCTTCTTCTTCGCGCCTGCCTTCTTGGCGGGGCTCTTCTTCGAAGAGCCTTTCTTCGCGCTGCTCTTCTTGGCCGCGACCTTCTTCTTGGCGGGAGCCTTCTTGGCCGGTGCCTTCTTGGCCGCTTTCTTTTTCGCCGGAGCCATTTCGCTGAGCCTCCGAGGTCCGCGCGCCTTCCCACGGCGGGCCGCCTCCGGCCCCTGCCCAGGAAAAGTGGCGGAGAAGTCTACGCATCGTTCCCGGGTGAGTCAAGCTCAAACAGGCGGCTGCGAGCGGCGCGCCGTCGCGGCCAGCTGCCGAGAAAGTGGAGCCGCCCGTCGCGACGCAGCGCCTCGGGAACCGAGCCGCTGCGGAGGAGGAGCTGGCCGGTCGCCACGACCTGTCGTGGCCTGGCGAGCCGCAGGGCCCAAGGTGCTGTGTCTGACGGCGGCGGCTGACGTTCCATAACGGAACGTCCGAGCCCTCCGCGCCCCGCCGCGCGTCACTCGGGCGTCGTCGCGGCCGCTGCCGCCTGCAGCGTGGAGCGGGTCTGCGCCAGGAGGCGCTCGGCGTGCTGCCACGTCCGGTCGCGGAGGCTCGCCGCGTGGCTCGCGACGACGCGCTCGCCAGCCGCATCGAGCCGCAGCAACGGGCGACGGGCAAGGATCACGGCCAGCCGCGCCGCGACGAATCCCGCGTCTCGGTATCCGTCGGGCAGCGGGCTCGCGAGGAGGCGCTCACGGTGCTCCCGCCAGCTGCGCTCGTCGGTCTCCGGCGAGCTCGTCCGTCCCGGCCGCCACGCATCGTCCGCCGCGTCGAGCGCGTCGAGCTCCAGCGCGTCGTGGTAGGCCTCGACGATGCGCCGGTCCGCAGCGATCCAGCCGTCGAGGAAGAGCTCCGCTCCGACGTGGGATACCGCGAGCGCGCTCGCGCGGGGCAAGCCCTCCGCGCGGAGCTCGTCGCGCGACCAACCGATGAGGTCGCGGAACGCCCGCGTCGCGTGGAACGCGTCGTCCGTCGACATGTGGAAGCGCACGCCCGCCGCGACGACCGCGTCGTCGAGTCGTCCGATGCGTCGCCCCGCCATCGCGGCGAAGTCCGGGAGCATCGAGCCGAGCACGAAGCGCGGGGACGGGTCGTGTTCGAGTGCCAGCGCGCAGTGAGCGAGGAAATTCATCGCGAGGAAGAGTAACGCATCTCGGCGCGACAGCGAAGGCGGCAAGCTCCACAGCGGCGAAACGGTGGGACGACCCGCGCTCGGAGGATCGCAAGAGCTACTGACAGGTGGAGCTCGTTGGCCGCTGACGAGGCGAGGAGCCCGCTCCGACACCCCGCGAGGTCGTCGATCTCAGAACTCCATCGTCCCGAACACCCACAGGTCCCAGTAGAGGCGCTGCCAGTCGAGGTCTTCGAGGCACTGATCGCCGTGCTGGACGGTGACGAGCTGCGCGCCCTCGATCGCGTCGAACGCTTCGCGCGGAAATGTGAAGATGAGCGTGTTCGGGCCGCCGTTCGGGCCGCCTCGGCTGCGGAACGTGCTGCGCGTGCCGATGCACAGGATCGGGAACAGCGCGCGCGCGGGAAACGGTCGCGTGCTGAACACTTCGATCTCGACGTCGTCGCCGACGCGCTCGATGCGGACCACCTCGTGGCGATCGCGCTGCGACGGGCACGGCGGGAAGCGCGCGCAGTCGAAGAGCGATAGATCGCGGTCCTTGCCGCACTCTCCGAACGGCGATGCGGGAGGTGGGCCGCCGGTGAACAGGAAGTTCAGCTCGGCGATCGGGTCGGCGATCCCGATGGCGCCGTCGTCCTCGAAGTCGAGCGTCTCCCGGCACGGCGGCTCGGGTGCTCCGGAGAACTGATACTGCAGACTGGCGATGGGATCGGCGATGTCGACCCGGCCATCGGCGTTGACGTCCCCGCGCTGAAACTCGACGTGCAACGGGTTGACCGCGGTGGGTGGGCCGACTCGCTCGATCATCTCGGTGGGGGTGACCTGTCCGGTGAGGGTGCAAGTGTGCGTGCGGATCCGTGCGGCAGCGTCTTCGTCGACGCGCGCGAAGATCACGAGGTCGTCGCCCTCGCGGAACGGAAAGCCGCACGCGGCCGAGCTATCGGTCGTGACGACGCGCACGAGCGTGTCGGTCGGGAGCTCGCCCTTCCAGGCCTCGATCCAGTCGACGAAGGCGTGGACCTCGAACTCGCGCGCCAGGGTCGAGACAACCGTGCCGCGAAACACGAGATCGGCCGCGGCGAAGTGCTCCTCAGGCGTCTGAGGGACGCAGCGGCAGGCGTGGGCGGACGAGGGATACGCGATGGACAGGAACAGAATCGTGACCGGGAGAACGGTTCTCATGAGCGACCCCCTCGAGAGGTTGGCTGACCGAAGTCCATTGTCCGCCGGCTGTGCGGAGAGTCCAGAAAACGCACTCACCGCGGCGTCGCCGGCAGCTCCCCCGTCGTCGCACGCGCCGGCCGCGTGTTGTAGCGCTCTCGCGTCGCACGCTGCTCGTCCGTGTCGGGAAGCGACACCTCCGGTCCGTACGGATACGCCGGCATGCCGTGAAACGGAAGGGGCTCGACCGTCTGCGACAATCGCGTGTTGAGGTCGCCGTCCTTGACCCAGCCGTCGGCGCGGAATACGAAGCTGCGTCGCCAGCCAGCGGGCAAGCTCGGCAGCGCGCTCGCGTCGAAGTGCATCGTCAGCTCGTCACCCGGTCCGAAGATCACGAGCCGATCGTCCGTTGCCGTCACGAGCTCGGTGACGTCGCCATAGCGCGTGTAGAGGCCCTCCGCGGGGCTCCACGGTCCGATGGGGCTCACGTCGTCGTAGTCGAAACGCTCGTAGCCGAGCTCGTCGCGCGTCCAGCTCGAGAAGCCGCGGTAGTGCAGGTCCGCGGCCGAGACCGACAGGGTCGTCGATGTGCAGTTCGCGACTTCATCGCGCGTCGCGGTGAAGATACGATCGAAGTACGTGCACAAGGTGGTCGAGAGCCGCACGCGATAGTCGTCGTTCGCGAAGCGCCCGGTGAGATCGACCGGCACGACGAGGCCCTTGCTCGTCGGCAGGCCGACCGCCTCGATCGCGGTGTGCCAACGTCCTTGCTCGTCGGGCACTTCGAGTCGCAGCGGCGTCAGCGCGTGGCGTGAGTCCTGCGTCAGCGCGATGACCGTGCTCGACTCCGGCCAGTAGATCCAGCCGTCGAGGCACAGGACGATGCGCTCCGCCCCGGACAGGTCGCCGAGGTCGAGCGTCAAGCTGTGTGGGCGCGCGACGCCGTCGTACTCCGTCGTCGGGAAGAGCGGAAACTCGCCGTCGCGACGTTCGACGAGGCGCAACACGTCGGCGCCGCGATCGTCGCGCGCTGCCACCGGAACTCGTCGCTCGCCGAACGCGAACGTGCGATCCTCCGGGAACGGCGCGCCGAACCACTCGTTCGGCACGATCTCGAGCTTCTCGGGGTGGTCGATGACCCGCAGCTCGAAACGATCGCCGTACACGATCTCGCGTAGTTCCTGCGCGAGGCGCAGCTCATAGCGTCCGTCGACGGCCTCGAGCTGATCGGGCTCGATCTTCGTGAGCTCGCTCGAGTCCGGTTGCCAGCACTCCTCTGCGGTCTTCGGCACGCCGAGCGCGCCGACGCCGAGGATCTCGTTGATGAGCCCGAAGCCGCGCTTCGTGCGTGCGAAGAGGAACGCGCACGACGCCGAGACCTTGACGCGCTCCTCGACCTTCAGCCGAGCGTCGAGTGTCGGGCGAATCACGTTCTGCGCGACGCCGTTCGGCCACGTGATGCGGACGATGTCGATCGCATCGTGATCTCCAAGGCCGAAGTGCACGCGCTCCGAGACCGCGGTGCGGCGCTGGTAGTGCGCGCCGGTCGCGATCTCGACCGTCGCCGCGTGACCGTTGCGATTCACCTTCTTGCCGACGAGCTGCACGTCGAGCCAATGGCGCGCGGCGCCGCTCGTGTTGCGCAGGAGGAGCGTGCCGCGATCGCGCGTCTCGAGCACGACGTCCTCGTCCCCGTCTCCGTCGAGGTCGCCGGTCGCGAGGTCGGCAACGTCGGCGTCGATCGCGTCGAGACCCGCCGCGGCCGTCGCGTCGCGAAAGCGGCCCGGGCCAGAGCTGGCGAGGAGCGCGATCGAATCGCGGCTGGCGAGGAGCGCGTCACACCAACCGTCGTTGTCGTGATCGAACACGCGGATGCGCTCGATCTGAGCGTCTGCCAGGCTCTTCGGCAGCTCGACCGCGGCGCCGACGAAGCCCGCCTTGCCGTCGTTCGTGTAGAGCACGAGACGCTTGTCCGCGAACGCGACGAGCAAATCGGCGAAGCCGTCGCGGTTGAAGTCGGCCTCCGCGATTGCGGTCGCCCCGCCGTCGAGCGTCGGCGCGAACGATCCTCCCGGCACGAAACGGCCGAAGCGTTGATTCAGGAACAGCACGCTCGGCTCATCGTCGTTGACCGCGAGGAGATCGGTGTCGTGATCGCCATCGAAGTCGGCGTACACCACGTCGCGCGTGCGGGCGATGTCGACCAGCACGCCCGCCTCGTCCGTGAGGTCGGCGAACGTCCCGTCGCCGCCGTTGCGCAGCAGCGTGTTTGCCTGTCCGGAAAAGTCGTCCGGCAGGTGGAACTCCTCGGTACCGGGCGGTTCGTCGAGGGCGACGTCGTTCCCGATGAAGAGGTCGAGATCACCGTCGTGGTCGTAGTCGAAGAACGCGACGGTCCGACCGAAGTGCGGCTCATCGACACGCGTCTTGCGCGTGACGTCCTCGAACGTGCCGTCGCCGCGGTTGCGATAGAGCGCGTTGGCCCCGCAATTGGCGACGTAGAGGTCCGGCAGGCCGTCGTTGTCCCAATCGCCGAAAGCGGCGTCGATGCCGAGCCCTGTGTTGCCGACGCCCGCGCGCCGCGTCGAGTCCTTGAACCGCCCGCCGCCGGCGTTGAGATACAGCACATTGCGCGACGCGCGCTCGTCGGCGGAGCACCTGACGACATAGATGTCGAGATCGCCGTCGCGGTCGACGTCGCCGAGCGTCACCGCGCCGCCGGTCTCGGGCACCCAGCGCTCGCGCGCCGCCTCCTCGGAGTAGTCCGCCGCACGGATCTTGCCGCCGAGCGGGGGGCGTTCGTCGTCCGCTGCAGCTGGCGCCGGTCGCAGGCCGACCTGCTTCGACGCGACCTCGAATGGCGTCGTGGTCGCGGAGCTCGCATCCGCCGTGCTCGGGCTGCCCGACGACGGCACCTGCAGGATGTGGGAGTACTTGCTGCGCTCGTGCGCCTCGACGGTGTTCTCCGACTCGTCGACCGTGTCCTTGATGCGCTCGAACACCTGCCGGTGAAGCTTCGACGCATCGGGATCGCCGAGCCGACGCGTCAGCGAGATCAGCTGATAGCGTGCGCCGTGGTGGTGAGGGTCGCCGCGCAGGACCGTCTCCAGCGCCTTTCTCGCCGCCTTGTACTCGTGCACGTATTTCCGGCACATCCCGAGGTTGTAGTACCCGCCGATGCAGTCGGGGTCCTGCCTCGTGACGAGCTCGAGCTCGGCGACGGCTTCCTCGTACCTGTTCTGGCGCTTGAAGACGATGCCTCGCAAGTACCGCGCCGCCAAGAGCGACGGGTCGAGCTCCTGGGCGCGTGCGAGACGGCGCAGGCACTCGTCGTACTTGCTCGCGCGCAGCAGGACGAGCGCGAGGTTGAACTGATCGGGCGCGGAGTTCGGGGCGAGCCCGGTGCAACGCTCGAGCTCCTTGATCGCGAGACCGAACTCGTCGTTCTCGTAGTACGCCCTGCCGATCAGGCGCCGCGAGTCGAGCTCGACGGCCGTTGCCTCGCTCTCTTGCGCGGCGAGTGGGACTGTGCAAGAGAGCAGAGACAGCAGCAGCGCCGCACGGCAGCGTGTGAAATCGTGCACGGATGGACTCCTGTTCGTGGCTGTGAAGTCAATCGACCCAGACCCGGGCGAGATCGGTATCCACCGGGTCCTCGAGTCCTCGCAGCCGCTTGACGTAGTCGATGAGGCCGTCGCGCGACGTGGACAGGAGCTCGACGCGCTTCGTGAGTTCGGGCGAATCGGGAAATCGCTCCCTGCCCTTCGTCCACGTCTCGGCCGCGCGCGCGAGGTTCTCCTCGAGACCGTTGTCGCGGTTCTTGACGTACGCGTCGCCGAGCGCGACCCACGCGAGCGCGAAGTAGTCGCGCTTCTTTCTGGCCGGGAATGTCTCCTGCAGCGCGATGAGCTCCGTGAAATCCGTGATCGCCCGCGGCGCGTGTCCGAGCTTGCGTGGCCAGTGCAGGTGGTTCATGCCGCGGATGAATCTCGCCGTCCAGCAATCGGGATCGATCGTGAGAATGTGATCGAGCTCGGTCAACGACCGGTTCGACAGGATTCCCTGATGGACGATACCGAGCTTCGGATACGGCATCTTGTCGACGTACGCGAGCGCCTTGTTGAGGCGCGGCATCACCGCCTGCGAGTGCGATTCGACGAGATCCTCGAAGAAGCGGATCGACCGGTCGAAGTACACGTGCCCGTAGCGGCGCACGGCCGCGCGGTAGTCGTTCGAGTATTCCAGGCTGTTCGGTTTCAGCTGAATGGCGCGTTCGAGCTCGTCGAGGGCGGTGTCCATGCGGCCGTGCCCATCGAGCAGCATCGCGAACTCGTACCGTGCCTCTGGATCGTCGGGGGCGTTCAGAACCGCCTTCTTCAGCTTCAGGTATTCCTTCTTGAAGCGTGCGATCTTCTGCCAGTCGACAGCGACGACATCCGGATCAGCCGCAGTGCTGGGGGCGTCGACCTTCGGTCGCGACTTCTCGCGATTCCACTTCTCGATCTCGAGCTCGCGATATCGCCGTCGCTCGTCGAGCACGTCCTGCGGCGTGTTCTCGGTGAACCGGAGGATGCGGTCGATCGGCGGATTCTCGATCGTCTCGATCCATCCCGTCGGCCAGCGGATTTCGAGCCGATCGATCGACGTGCGCGTGCCGAGACCGAAGTGCAGCCGAAACGGGCTCTGGCTATGGTCGCCGTTGCCCCCGTCCACCTCGCGGATCTGCTTCGACTCCTGCGCGATGAGAGTGACGCGCGTGCCGATCGCGTCGCGGTTGCAGTGCGTGCCGGTGAGCTCGAGCTGCAACCAGTGGTGGCCGCTCTCGGTGTCGTTACGGTACAGCCCGCCCTCCTGGCCCTGATTCGACACGTAGACGTCGAGGTCGCCGTCGTTGTCGAAATCGGCGACCGCGAGGCCGCGCCCGTCGCCCTTGTCGGCCAGGCCGATTTCCGCGGCGTTCTCCTTGAAGACCTCCTGCCCCTCGTTGCGCCACACGCGCATCGGCTCGTAGCCGGCGAAGGTCGCGTCGCCCATCGGCGGCCATTGCGTCGCGTCTACCGAGTCGAAGTCGGGTTGCGTGACGGTTTGCGCGAGCAGGGTGAAGTACTCGATGTCCGGATTGCCGGAGATATAGCCGTTGGCGCAGATCAGGTCGAGGTCGCCGTCGTTGTCGTAGTCCCAGAACTTTCCGGCCCACGCCCAACCCGCGTCGTACACGTTGGTCTGAAACGAGACGTCCTCGAACGAGCCATCGCCCATATTGCGATAGAGCTGATTCCCCTCGCGGACGTACTCCTTGGTCCAGATGTTCGTGATGTAGAGGTCGAGCCAGCCGTCGTTGTCGTAGTCGCCGAAGTCGACGTTCATCCCTTTGTGCGAGTCCCAGCCGATGGCGTCGTCGGTCACGTTCGTGAACGTGCCGTCGGCATTCGTGCGATAGACGCGGTCCTGGCCGAAATCGTTGGCCAGGATGAGATCCTGATCGCCATCGTTGTCGTAGTCCGCACAGCCGGCGTCGAGCGTCCAGCCAGTGTCCGCGACGCCGAGCTCCTCGCTGACATCGGCGAAGGTGCCGTCGCCTCGGTTGCGGTAGAGGACGTTCGCGCCGCCGTCTCGGGCGCTTTCGAAGTCCTCGTGCATTTGACGGGCGTCCTTCAGGTTCCAGAGATCGACGTTGCGGAAGTAGTTGCCGACGTAGAGGTCGAGGAACCCGTCGCCGTCGTAGTCGAACCACACAGCCGTGTTGGCGTTGCCGCGATCGCCGACTCCGGCCTGGTCCGTCACGTCCGTGAACGTGCCGTTGCCGTTGTTGCGGTACAGGACGTTCCAACCCCACTTGGCGACATAGAGGTCGATGTGTCCGTCGTTGTCGTAGTCGGCCCAGGTGGCGTCCATCGAGACGCCGTGCGCGCCGTTCGCGCCGGCGACGCCCGCCGCGTGCCCGATCTCGTCGAACGTTCCGTCGCCCTTATTCCTGAACAGCTTGTTCGGGGTCTTGCGCCGCGAATTCGTCACGTAGAGGTCGATATCGCCGTCGCGATCGTAGTCGACCGCCGCCGCTGACGCGCCGACCGACGCCATCCACGGCATGATGCCGGAGAGCTTCGAGTCCAGCACCGGCTTCTCGTGAACGTGAACGACGCCGGCCGCAGCGTTGTTCTTCGTGAACTTGCACGCGTAGGACGGAGCCTTCGTCGCATCGACGGCCGGCGTCGGCCCTTCGTCGGGCGGGCTCGGTTTGCTGGCGGCGGCCGATGGCGCTGTCTCTTCCCCGTCCGAGGTCGGCGCATCGCGGTCGTCCGAACGGGGGACGTCACAGCCTGTCCACGCACACACAGCGATGCCGATGGCGCAGAACGCCGAGACCAGCAGGACACGGCCTAGTCCGAAACTCATTTGGATCCTCCCCGTGGTCGCAGACCACGACTGGGCAGAACGCGAAGTTGATCCATTTGCAGCCGACTCGCGGGTGACATCGGTCGTTCGATTGTCGAGGTGGTCACCTTGACAAGCCGGGGGTGAGTACAGGTATTCTGAGTCCCCCTCGTCTCGGTTGTCAAGAGTACCTCTCAACGGGCCGACTGCGTAGAGCTTCCGTGCGTCGATACTTCGAGTTCATCACAGCGCATCCGTTACTCGTTCTCGGGGTGAGCGGCGTCATCGCCCTCGCTCTCGCCTGCTGCATTCTCCTCCTGACGCGCGACACGAGCCCCGACGCGTTCATTCCGCGCGACCAGGAGGCCCTCGTCGTCAAGCAGCGCACGGACGAGGAGTTTCACCTGTCCGAGCCCATCGCGGTCTGCGTGATTCGCGACAAGCCCGACGGCGTCTTCCATCCGCACGCGCTCGAGCTGATCCGCTCCCTGACGGAGTCCATCCGCGAGCTTCCCGGCGTGCGGCCCGACGACGTGATCAGCCTGGCGACGGAGTCGGGCGTCTTCTTCGACGAGGATCGGCAGCCGGGCTTCGAGCCGCTCATGCGCGAGGTGCCGCGCACTCCGCAAGCTCTCGCCGACCTGCGCCGCAACGTGTTCGGCTACGAACTCTATCGGGGAGCGCTGGTCGCGGAGGACGGCAGCGCCGCCACGATCATCATCCGGACGCGGGGCGATGGCACCGGGGACGAACTCTACCGATCGCTCGAGGAGCTCGTGGCGGCCCAATCGCTCGAAGGCGAGCGTATCGTCGTCGCCGGCGAGGCGGCCGTGCGCACGCACATGGGCGTCGCGGTCTCCGACGACGCGCTGCGCATGAACTTCGCCTGTCCGCTCGTCATGTTCCTCCTGATCGTGCTCGCGTACCGCACGCCCCGTGGGACGATTCTGCCGATCTGCGTCGTCGGTGGCGCATCGGCGTTGGCGCTCGGATCGATGGCGCTGACGCAGGTGCCGGTCTATATCGTCACGAACGGCATCTTCGTGATCATCATGGCGCTGGGCGTCGCGGACTCGCTGCACCTGGTCGGGCAGTACTACGAGGAGCAGCTCGAGCTGCGCGGCCGCACGGCGCGGCAGGTCGTGGTCGACGCGTGCATGGCGCTGTGGTTTCCGCTCCTGGTGACCTCCTTGACCGACGTCGCGGGTTTCGTGTCGCTGTATCTCGTCGGCGTCATGGATCCGATCCGGTACTTCGGACTGTTTGCGGCCGTCGGCGTCCTCGGGGCATTGATCTACTCGTACACGGTCGTTCCGGCCGGTCTCGCGATCCTTCCGCTGCGGACGAGCCGAGCATTCGCGCACGGCAAGCGCGCAACCGACGCTGCCGCGGGTGGGCTCGACGCGATCGCACGGCTTCTCGACCGCGTCGGCGCACGGACGCACCGGCAGCCGTGGGCGGTCCTCGCGGTGTGGGCCGTGATCATCGGCCTGTCGTCGTGGGGCGCGTCGCACATGGTCGTCAACGACGCCCGCATCCTCGCCTTCGGAACCGATCATCCGATCGTTCGGGCGACCGAGGAGATCAACAAGCGCTTCGACGGCACGACGAGCCTGAACATCATCGTCGCCGCAGAGTACGAGGGCGCGTTCCTGCAGCCGGAGGAGCTGCAGCGCATCGAAGCGCTCGAAGCGTTCACCGAGACGCTGCCGTACGTCGGCGGCACGCACTCGATCGCCGGCTGGGTCAAACGCGCGCACCAGAAGATGCACGACGAGGATGCCGCCTTCTGGGCCATTCCCGAGGATCCCGAGGAGACCCGCTTCTACCTCGACGTGATCGGCGCGCCGGAGTCGCCTATGGCTCACATGCTGCGCGAGGTGATCGACCCGACCCGGACCCGCGCGAACCTGATCGTCCGCATGACGAGCAGCGAGTTCGTTCATCAGCGCGATGTCATTACGCGTCTCGAGAAGTACCTCGCCGACGAGTTCGGCACCGGCGACCTGAAGGCGCACCTCTCCGGACGCGCGAACCTGGACTACCACTGGCTGCAGCTCGTGAGCACGAGCCATGTGCGCAGCGTCCTGTTGTCGTTCGGCTGTGTGCTCGTGCTGACGGCACTGCTGTTCCGGTCCGTCGCAGCCGGCCTGCTGTGCGGCTTGACCGTCGGCATCGCCGTGCTGGTGAACTACGCGATCATGGGTGTCGCGGCGATCCCGCTCGGCGTCGGCACGTCGATGTTCGCGAGCATCGCGATCGGCGCCGGCGTCGACTTCCCGATCCACCTGCTCGACCGCCTGCGCGTCAGCTTTGCAGCGGGGCGCGGCACGTCCGAGAGCATCTTCCGCAGCGCGCTCTCGCTCACCGGCCGAGCGATGTTCTTCACGTCGATGGTCGTCGCACTCGGCTTCCTGCTGCTCTGCGTGTCGGAGTTCCGCACGCTCGTGCGGTTCGGCCTGCTCGTCGGCATCAGCATGGCGACGAGCTTCGTCGCGAGCGTCACCCTGCTGCCGGCGCTCGTCGTCGTCTGGAAGCCTCGCTTCGTATGGGGGCCGAGAGACCGCGGCGCGAAACCAGCCGCGTGATCGCGATTACTGCCGCGGTTGCGCGTCGATCGCGAACCGGATGAGGCGCACCGCGTGTCCCTTGCTGCTCGTCTTCTTCGACACGCGCAGCTTCAGACGATGCGACCCGGGTGCGAGGTCGGCCGCGAACAGCACGGTGCGCGGGTAGTGGAGACCGCGGCTGTACCGGTGGTAGAGATCGACCGGCTTGAACCTCTTGTTGTCGATGTATCCCTCGAGCACGCCGGCGTCCGGTCCCGCGACGACGTACGCGCCGATCGCCGTGCCCTCGAACTCGAGCGTCAGGCTGGCGCCGGGCTTGGCGGTGCTGAGCATGTCGATCTCGCGAAAGCGCTGTCGCTTGCTGCCGGGGAGCTTCGACCAGTCCGGCACGCCGAACCACCAATCGCGATCGGCCTTGGCGCGATCCGGGTGGACGAAGCTGCCGTGTGCGTACGAGCCCTTGTCGAGGGGCCGCGGCGATGCATGCTTCTTCCGAGTCGCGACGGGGCCTTTCCAGGCGTGCTCGAATAGAGCCGCGACCATGCCCGCGCAGATCGCGTTGCCGCGCGGCGCGGGATGGGTGCCGCCGAAATCCTTCCACGTCATTCGTCCCCCGAGGATCTGCTCGGCGATCTCGCGCGCGAGGTTCACCGAGGGGATGCCGTAGTGCTCGGCGACCGCCTCGTGGCTCGCGATCGTCAGCGGCGTCTCGCCGTGCTGCAGCGTGTCGAGCATGCCGGGATTCACGAAGTGGACGATGACGATATCGGCGTGCGGATTCCGCCGGCGCAGCTGCCGGACGATGCCCTCCAGGCCGCGGATGCACTCGCGGCGAGCGTGCCCGGCGTCCTGGTCGTCGTTGACCGCGAACTCGACGAGGAACAGGTCCGGCGGACCGGCCTCGACGTCGAGCACGTCGGAAGCGAGTCGGAACGCGCCGGTCGTCGAGCAGGTCGACGCGATGCCCGCGTCGGTGAAGGTAAACGACGTGTCGGGATACCGCCCCTGGAGGAATGCGGTGACCATCGGGCGATAGCCGTTCATCTCGGTGATCGAGCCGCCCATGAACGCGACGTGGGCCTTCTTCTCGACCTCGATCGCATGACGCGAGTTCGTCAGCGAGCCACGCAGGACGACGTTGCCGGCGAAGCCGCCGAGGCCATCGGGCTCGCTGCGGTCGGCACCCGCCCCGCGACAGCGCTCGATGATGAAGCGGACGATCGGTCGCGGGTTCGACAGCGAGTGGGGGTGATGGTCGACGCCCTTCTTCGCGATCACGGTGATCGGGCCGCCGAGCTCGCGATAACGCTTCTCGATGACCGCGGAGTTCTCGGCGGGCGGAACGGTCTTGTCCGCGTCGCCGATGACGTGAAGTAGCGGCACGCCGGCTCGCGCGAGCGGCTCGAGACGGTCGACCGGATTGCCACGGAACTCGGCGGCTTGTGCTTTCGTCAAGCCGTACGCCCTCAGGCACTGCGTCCAGACCCGCGGGTGCTTGCGCCGCGTCTTCTCGCCGCCCGGCCAGCTGCGGATGTCGCACACGGGGGCGTCGGCGTAGATGCACGCGACCTTGTCGGGATTGGCCGCGGCCCAGTTGTACACGATCAGCCCGCCGCGGCTCATGCCCTCGAGGGCCACCTTGTACGCGAGGCCGTGCTTCTCCGTGACGAGCGCGTAGAACGCGTTCCAGTGCTCGACCGCTCGCGGCGCTCCGAAGAGCCCGGCGACATCGCAGTAGGCGACATGATAGCCGCGCTCGAGCAGGGCGATGTCGGTCTGCGGCTCATGTCCGAAGAACCGCGCCCGCCAGATCCACGGGCGACCGGGTGCGCTCTTCTTCGGCACGACGACGATGCACTTGCGCGAGTCGACCTCGAAGTCGTGGCGCGCGAAGCCCTGCCACTTCGAGACGCGGCCCGGAAACGGTTCGAAGTCACGCGCCGCCGAGACGGCCGGCGCGAGGGCGATCAGGATGGCGAGCGTGTATTGCTTCATGCGGAGTTGAGCCGCCGCGAAGCGGTCGGCTCCAACTTCGCAGGCATGGGCTGCCGGACGAGCGATCATCGAAGGCCGCGGTGCCGATTCCGTCGGCCAGCTCATGCCATCCATCTACACCTTCACGCGGTCGCATCTCAACGGCACGCGTTGCTGTTCGCGCAGCTCAGTTCGTCCGATGTCGGATCTTCGCCGCAACTCGACGGCCCGGGAGCGGGCGGCGTCGCTCCGCCGAGGAAGAGAAACGTGTTCGTCGAGATGGCGTCCGAGATGTCGACCGCGCCGTTGTCGTCCGCGTCCGCCGCGTCGTGACAGGGCAATTCGGCCGCGCCGAGGAACAGGAAGTTGAGCGTGGCGATGCCGTCCGAGATGTCGACGCGCCCATCGGCGTTCGCATCGCCGCGGAGGAACCGTCCGGTGTGCGCGGACACGCGGATCGGGAGCTCTCCGAGGTGCGGCTGGTAGGTCTGCCCGTCCCTCACGACTTGGTTGGACATGGGCTGTCCCGAGCCGCGCAGGCCGTCGTGGAAGAAGATCGAGGCCTCGGCTCCGGAGTCCGAAATCTCGACAGCCGGCACGGCGAACTCGACCTCGAGGCGCAGCACCGGCGAGTCACCGCCGCTCGGAGGCAACGTGATCGGCCAGATCGCCGACAGCACGATTGCGCTCGCCGCGCCGAGGACGCCCCCGTCGCTCGCGAGCTCGGTCTGCTCGAAGCCGGCGTTGCGCAGGCCCGGCGGGTCGTCGTTCCCGTCCGCCGCCAGCGTCCCCGCGGTCGTCGCGCTGATGATCTCCGCGCCGCTGGCGGCGACCGCGATCGACCAGCCCTGCGCGCCGCGGTCCTGCATGCGTCCGAATTGCGCGATGAGCACCGTGTACTCCTCGCGGCGGATCGAGCCGGGTGGACCCGTGATCCGTTCCGGTCCCTCGATGCGATAGGCGAAGGACGGCCCCTCGCAGGCATCGTGGACGCCGTTCTCGTTGCGGTCGCTCAGCGGCTCGCAGGCGTCCGGGATGCCGTTTTCGTCGCAGTCCTCGAGCTCGCCGCTGGCGATCGCGCACTCGTCCGGTGTGCCGTTTCCGTCGCAGTCCGTGCTCGCAGGGGCCACCGTCGCGCGGAGGATCGACAGCGAGCTCGCTGCCAGGTGATTCGCCGTCACCAGGTCTCGGAGTCCGTCGCCGTCGACGTCGGTGGCAGCGACGGCAGCCGGGCTGCGGTGAGTGACGATGCGCATCCCGGGGCCGAAGCGTCCGCTGCCGAGGTTCTCGAAGATCCAGCTTTCGGGATCTCGCTCCGGCAGCTCGACCAGGTCTCGGAGTCCGTCGCCGTTTACGTCCACGGCCCAGACATCGGACGGGCCCCGCACCGCACCGATGGAAGGCCCGCGCTCCGTGAACCCGCGGTCGCCATCGCCGTAGAACACGTGGACGCCGCGGGCCGAGGCGTCGTTGTCCGTGACGCCGAACGCGAAGTCGAGGTGACCGTCGCCGTCGAAGTCGGCACTCGCGATCCTGGATGTATCGTGCGGGCCGAGCTCGACGTGCTGAGGCGGCTCGAACTCGAGTCCTCCAAGCCCCCAGAAGAAGGTCAGACTCCCTTGCGGCGGGTTGCGGGTGCTCGGGCTCGCCACGGCGATGTCGAGAAGACCGTCCCCGTCCCAGTCCTCGACGCTCACGTCCCGGAGAACGCAGCGGCCTGTCTCGAGCTCCGCGACCGACTCGAAGGTTCGATCGCCGCTGTTGCGGAGGATCGAGACCGTGTCGACCGAGCACGAATCGGGGACGTTGACCGTCGCGATCAGATCCGGCAGACCGTCGCCGTCGATGTCCGCGACCGCCGTCTCCGTCACCAGGCGCCGCAGGGTCGCGTGCAGCGTTCGCGCCGCGAGGAACTCGCCCTCTCCCAGCCCGAAGCTCGCGTAGATGAACCCGCGAAGGTCGACCGAGACGAGGTCGAGCGCGCCGTCGTCGTCGAGATCGGCCGCGCAGCAGACGGGCAGGTTCGTCGACGCGCTGGCTGCGCGGTCGAACGAGCCGGCGCCGTCGTTGAAAACGACCGGCGAGCCGCGCTCTTCGTTGAGCGCCGTGACGACGTCCGGCGTACCGTCGTCGTCGAAATCGTGCACGACGAGCCCGCGTGCGTTTCCCGCGATTCCGACGACTTGGGTCTCGACGAACGAGAGTACCGGGTCCGCGATGTCGCAAGCGTCGGGGATGCCGTTCTCGTTGCAGTCGCTCTCGGGCGGCGCGTCGATGACGTCGAAGATCGCGACCTCGTTGTCCGTGTCGTCGCTCCGATAGCTCGCCGCCGCAACCTCCGGACGACCGTCGCCGTCGAAGTCGGCGACCGCGGCGGCGCGCGCGATGTTGCCGCCCGACCGCCGGGAGTGATCGGGCGCGAGGCGGAAGGTCGCGCCCCCGTCGTTCACCAGCGTCCAGATCTCGTCGGTCTCCGGCAGGACGAGGAGGTCGAGCGTGCCGTCGACGTCGAGATCGGCGCTCGCGACGAAGCCGAGCTGCAGGTCTCCATGTTCGCCGTCCGCGACGACACGGTCCTCGAATGTGCCCCCATCGCGTTGCAGCGAGACGACGAGACGCGCGCGCGGCTCGAGCGGCGTCTTCTCGTCGGCCCACGCGAGGTCGGTTCGCGCGTCGCCGTCGAAGTCACCGGCGATGATCCAGCGCGGGCTCTGCGCATTCCGGCGAAACACGGGTTCGGCGAAGCGGCGGTCGCCTTCGTTGAGGATGACGATCACGCTACCCGGCTCGATGTCGTCGCCGAGTCGATCGGCCTCCGCAGCGATCGCCAGGTCCTGGTCGCCGTCTGCATCGAGATCGCCGATCGCGACCGTCCGCGAGCGCGTGCTCTCCGGGAAGCGGATCGGTTCGGCGAGCGCGAAGGTCGCGTCTCCTCTGCCGTACGCCACGGCGACGTCGCCGCGAAAGCGATTGACCAGGACGAGGTCGAGTACGCCGTCGCCGTCGATGTCGCCGGTGGCGACGAAGTCCCAGCCGGTCGATCCGAGCGCGACGCCTTCGGTCGCCGTGAAGGTCATCCCTTCGCTGCCTCGGAAGACGCTCAGGTCGGCCGACAGCGAGCTGACGACCGCGAGGTCGGCTTCGCCGTCGTCGTCGAAGTCGCCTGTCGTGAGCCACGCCGGGTTCGCGACGTCCATCGTGGTCGCCGTCTCGAAGCGCCCGCCGTCTCCCGTGTTGCGCAGTAGCGAGATCCCGTTCGAGTGTCGATCTGCGGTCGCGACGTCGATGTGTCCGTCGCGGTCGAAATCGGCCGCGACGATGGCCCGCGGCGTCAGTCCGGTATCGCGTCGCTCGACGAGCGAGACGGCGACGGTGCCGCGCACGAGGTCGATCGCGTCGTCGACGCCGTTGTGATTGCAGTCGTCGGCCCGACCGACGATCGCGGCGCCGAGCACCGTCAGCGCGCAGATCGCTCGCACGCGCTTCGAGCCCCTCGACCACACCGCGAACGTTTCAGGCTTCGCCCGGATTCTCCATCGCATGATCCGCCCTCCGGCCTTCGCTGCGACTCACTGAACAGCCACGATCCGCCGCGTTGAAGCTCCTCCCAGTCAATTGGCGGCTGGACGATATCGCAAGCGCATTCTCTTTCTGCCGCCTGTTGGGGGGGCGGATTTTTCTGGGGCTGTCCGGCTCGACGTCGCAAGCTGGTGGAAGCCGACACGGGTCTCGAGGATCGAACGATGCCGCGCGTTGTCTTGCCACTGCTCGTCGCTTCTCTGTGGACGCAGCCGCTCGCCGCACGCGAGGAGCTGGTCGCGTTCGAATCCGACTGGAGGTACTTTCGCGGCCGAATGGAGCCATCCTCTCCACTGGAGGCATGGCGCGAGTCCGCGTTCGACGACGGCGGCTGGGAGGAGGGCCGCGCCCGCTTCGGCTACGGCGTCGGCGAACACGCAACGGTCCTCGACGACATGCGCGGCGCGTACTCGACGCTGTACGTGCGGCGGCGTTTCGACGTGGCCGACCCGGCGGCCGTCCAGGCGCTCGTCTTCAAGGCGTTCTTCGACGGAGGTTTCATCTGCTGGCTCAACGGCGCGGAGATCACGCGGCGCAACGCGGGCGACCGTGGCGAGGAGCTGCCGTTCGACGCGACATCGCGCGGCTGGAATTGGGTCGGCCCGACGCCGCGCACGTCGTTCGTCAGCGCGGCGATCGAGCACCTCGTTCCCGGCGAGAACGTGCTGGCGGTGCAGGCGCTGAACTTCGAGGTCGACGACGACGAGTTCACGCTCGACGTCGCGTTGTGGGCGAACGACGCGCTGCAGGTCTGCCCGCGCGACCTCGTGTGCCTCCCGCGCGTGCGCGACGGATCGATCGTGCTGAGCTGGACGCCGCACGCGACGTACGACGCGATCGAGATCACCCGCGACGGCGTCGAGGTCGAGGGGTCGCCGCTCGCGGGTGACGCATCGGAGTGGACCGACGTCACGGTGGGGAACTTCCGCCACGAGTACGTCGTCACCGCGCGGCTCGGCAGTACCGCCTGCGAGCCGCTGCGCTGCTCGACCGCGTCGAGCTTTCCATTGATCGACCGGCACGCCGAGTGGTCCTACTTCGGCAGCCCCGAGCCGCCGTTCGATCCGGAGCCGCCGGTCGATCCGCCGACTC